>CAUVLK010000047.1:0-10697 GCA_963552635.1 uncultured Lautropia sp.
TCGGATGCTTTCACGTGGTCCGACTACACGCGCAACGCCTCCAACGGCAACTACTATGTGCCCATCCTGCAGCTCACCACGGCAGACGGCCAGCGCCAGGGCATGGCCAACATGGAAAGTGGCGCCGTCGATCCGGGTCGCATCTTCACCATCGGGGCCGAGCAGCCCATCCGGGAACGTTTCCGCCCCACGCGCGAGCGGCGCGTGACGGGTCTGTCGTTTGCCACGGCGGCATCGGTTGCGGGCACGCTGCAGTGGCGTATCCTGCAGGGCAGCAACGTGCTGGCCGGCGGCCAGTTCACGACAGACGCGCCCAACTACACCGCGCTGCAGGCCAACGCCAACCGGGTCGGCAAGGTCTTCTGGCATGACGCCGAGATCAACGGCGGCCAGGGCGTGACGCTGGCCGCGGGCCAGACCTACGACGTGGAGTTCCAGCCCCAGGGCCAGAGTCAATGGAAGGTGGCCGACTTCTACAACGGCTCGCTGCACGGCTTCAGCTGGCCGGCGGCCTTCACCGAGTCCAACGCCCAGCACCGCGTGAATGGTCAGTGGATCAACATCGACCACTTCAACCACGCCCGTGCCGGCAAGATCGAGGCCAACTGGCCCGTGGTCCTGCACATGGCGCCCTGACGCCCGCCAGGGGTTTCGGAACGCACACGCGCCCCTGCCAATCCCCGGATCACCGGCCCTTCGCAGGCGATCCGGTGCAGGTACAACGTTTCCGTGTACCTGTCAGACCACACTCTCCAGGAAAAAACCGACACGGAAAACCGGCCGCTTTCATGCTGGAATGCGCCGCCAGCCCCCTTGCAGGAATGGGATCTGGCGGTCTTTTTCGGTCCGTTCAGAGGCATTTTTCGGGTCTTCGCCCCGCCGGAATACACCAACGACGGCTACGCGACCGATCGGCGCGCACTCCCCTTCCGTACCCGCAAAGCTGCCACTGGTCCCCGAATAACGGCCTCGCATCCGTCGCACACCACCATTGACGCCATGGTGACCTTATTATCCGTGCATTATCCATAGACTTGCCCGTATTGCGCCCAGGATTCATCTCCCGAATCTGCCACGCGGCGCAGCCATTCATTCCGCCCTGCTGGCGCACATCATGACGATATCTGGCGCCCATTTTCGCCAGACCAGGCCCATCAGCGCAGAATCGTCATACCCCCCCAATAAATGAGGGCTCGACAGCCGGGGTTTTTTGTTTACTTTGCCGGCAAGGGCACATACCATTACGCCCGTCAAACTTAGGAATAACTCAATGACAAATTGCAATACAAACATCGTGAAAAAGCCTCATAGTCATTCATATATATACAACTCGTTGCGTAAAGGCATCGTCGCCCTGGCCATTCCCCTGGCGGCATGCGGCGTGCATTCGGATGATGACACCGCTCATCTGAACACCAAGGCAGTCTCTTCCCACGCGCCGAACACCCTGGCCACGCAAGGCGACAGCACCTCGGCTCAGACCACGCAGGCCCCAAGCCGTCGCCAGACCAAGGCCGTGGTATCTGCCGGCAGCGGCAACCACGCGCTGACCTCGTATGAAGTGCGCCGGCTTTACGGTCCGGGCGTCTTCCGGCAGGATGCACTGGCCAACACCATCGTCGGCATCAACGGCCGGCGTGAGCAGATCGTCTCCAACCGCTTCCGGGCCACCATCAACGGCCATCTCAGCACCGCCCGCCTCTACTGGCAGCCGGGTCGCGGCTATTCGGCGGGCAACGGCGGCAACATCCGCCTGCGGCTGATGCCCGATGACGGCAGCGGCGCACACCGCCCCAACATGTCGGCCACCCCGCTGGCCACGGCCTATTTCACGCCGGGTTCGGCAGCCTACCGCGGCAATCCCATCTTCAACGAGGCCTATTTCAGCAGCCAGCAGCCTCTGGTAGCCGGCCGCATCTATCACCTGGTGCTGGACAACATCCATCCGGCGCCGCACCAGAACTACATCAGCAGCAACAACACCATCACCCATTCGGGCAATGGCCGGCCTTCGCGCTGGGTCTCGCCCACCGACTGGGCTACGCTGCTGGGCACCCGGAACGCGTGGTCGGGTGGGGGATTCTCGTGGAACGACATGACGCAGAACCCCGCCGGCGGCAACTACTATGTGCCCATCCTGCAGCTGACCACCCGCAATGGCCAGAAGCAGGGCTCATCCGCCATGGAAAGCGGTGCCGTGGATCCGCAGCGCATCTTCACGGCCACCGCCAGCCACCCGGTGCGCGAGCGTTTCCGCCCGTACAGCACCAAGCGGGTCTCGGGCCTGTCGTTTGCCACGGCAGCCTCGGTAGGCGGCTCGCTGCGCTGGCGCATCGTGCAGGGCAACCGCGAACTGGCCAGCGGCCGCATCAGCTCGGGCGCCAACTACTACGGACTGCAGCTCAAGTCCGCGCGGGTGGGCAAGGTCTACTGGTATGACGCCTCGTTCGGCGCCATCACGCTGCAGGCCGGCCAGACCTACGATGTGGAGTTCCTGCCCGAAGGTGGCAGCCAGTGGAAGTTCGCCGATTTCCGCAACGGTTCACACCACGGCTTCAGCTCGCCGGTGGCGTTCACCGAATCCAACGCCCAGCACCGCGTGAACGGCAACTGGATCAACGCCTACCACTTCAATCACTACAGCAACGGGGGCACCGACTCCAACTGGCCGGTGGTCCTGCACCTGGATTGAGCCCGTGCGGCCTCAGTCCAGAATCAGCCGCGGCACGTCGAAGACTTCGGCCAGCGGCTTCTGGATCTGGGTGCCGCGCACCAGCGCCAGCGCCCGCACGTAGGCCTCGTTCACGTAGGTGCGACAGGCCTGCTGCGAGTTGTACTCGTACAGCGCGGCGATCTTCTTCTGGATGTCCTCTTCCTCGAGCGTCACGAAGCAGCGGTTGGAAAATTCCAGCGTGTTCCACGACAGCTCGTAGGCCAGGATAGTGGTGCGCTTGAAGGCGCGAAAGCCCTCGTCGGCCACCGTCTTGTGATCCTGGTGGGTATCGGTGGCGCTGGGCACAAAGACCAGCGAAGGCCGATACTCGCGGTTCAGGCGGATCATCGTGTCCAGCACGCGCTGCCGATGCTCCGGAAAGGTGCGCACCTGAAAGTCCAGCACCAGCGCATCCTCGGGCTTCACGCCCAGCTTCTGGGCCGCATTGCGGTTCTCGGTGCGCAGCACATCGCGCGGAAAGCCCTTGGGCACGGAGTCCTCGGCGGCCGAGAAGGCCACGGTGATGACGCGGTGGCCACTGCGGACCAGACGGGCAATGGTGCCGCCGCAGCCCAGCTCGGCATCATCGGTGTGCGGGGCAAGTACCAGCACGTTGCCGGAACCCCCGGCCGAAAAAAGCTTGTCGATGTTCATTGTTGTGATTCTTGGTGGGACCGGCACGCCTTGCGGCGCACCGGTCCGGTCATGACTGCGAGACGGCTTCCGTATCACGCGCCCTGAAGGGCTGCGATCTCACTTGCCACGGCTGGCCATCACGTCCTGCACCACGTCCATCACCAGGCCGGCAGAGCGCTCGCGCGAGAAGTCCTTGGAGGCTTCCAGCGCCTTGCGACCCAGTTCGGCCTTCAGTTCCGGATTGTCCGCCAGCCGCTGGATGGCAGCCGCCATGTCCTGCGGGTTCTCGGGGCGCACATTGATGCCGAAACCGTATTCGTCCACCAGCCCGGTGGCCTCACCGGCCGGCAGACTCATGATGACGGGCATGCCCATGGCCAGCGCCTCGAACGTCTTGGACGAGATGGTGGCCTTGAAGAGGGGCCGATCCTTCATCATCACGATGGCGGCGTCGAGCAGGCTCCAGACCGCCGGCATCTCGGACTGGTCAAAGGGCGGCAGCAGCTTCACGTTGGTCAGCCCCTGCTCCTTGATGGATTTCTCCACGTCGGCATACTCGGCGCCCGCACCCGCCAGCATGATCACGATGTCGTCGCGGTCACGCAGGATGGCCCCGGCATCGACGGCGGTCTGCACGCCCGCGCCCATGCCGATGGTGCCGTAGTAGCCCACCACGAACTTGCCCTGCAGGCCCAGTTTCTCCACCAGGGCCGGATCCTTGGGCCGCGGGGTGAAGCGGGTGGTGTCGGCGCCGTTGCGCACCACCACCACCTTGTCACCCGGAATGCCCCGGTCCACCAGGTCCTGACGCAGCCCCTTGGTCACGGCAATCACCCGGTCGGAAGCCCGGTACATGCTCATCTCGATCCAGTACAGCATGCGGATGAGCAGCCCCTCCTTCATGGCGCCCACGGCCACGATGGAGGCCGGCCACAGGTCACGCAGCTCGAAGATCCAGGGCAGGCGGCGCAGCCGCGACACGATCCATCCTGCCACCGCACAGAAGAACTGCGGCGAGGTGGAGATGAGGATGTCGGGGCGACGCTGGAACATGGCGGCAATGCCGCCCGTCACCATGAAGGAGACATAGTCCAGGATGCGCTTGAGGAAGCCCTCGTTGGCCGCGATGTAGCTCTTGACTCGGATGACCTTCACCCCTCCCATGTCTTCCTTGAAGTACCAGTGGTTCTTGTAGCCGGCCAGCGGCTTACCCTGGGGGAAGTTGGGGGCGGTGGTGATGACGGTGACCTGGTGGCCATCCTTCACCCAGCGCGAAACGTGCTCCCAGGTACGCATGGCAGGCACGTTGCGCTCTGGCGGAAAGTTGTCCGTCAGGAAGAGGATGTTCAAACGACGGGTTTCCATGATCAAGGGGAGCAGTTCAGCGCTTGAACGTCATCTGCGGCATCTTCACCAGCGTGGCGGCGATCTTCTCGCCGGCATCGCCGTTGCCGTAGTGCTCTTTCGGGGTGCCGCGCGTACCCACCCGCGACAGGCAGATGTCCTTGAACTTCTCGGGATCATCCAGCGGGGCCAGCACGTTCCAGCCGGAATCGACCAGTTCGGTCCACTCGGTCTCGTCGCGGAAGGTGACGCAGGGCACCTTGTGGAAGAAGGCCTCGCGCTGCACGCCGCCCGAGTCGGTGACGATGACGGCTGCGGCACGCTCCAGGCGCACGATGTCGATGTAGCCGATGGGATCGACGATCTTGAAGTTAGGCGACTTGGGCTTGAAGCCCAGGGCCTCGACACGCGAACGGGTGCGCGGGTGCAGCGGCAGCACCACGGGCAGGTGCTGGGCCAGCAGGTCCAGACCTTCCATCAGGCACTGCAGGCGCTTGGGATCGTCGGTGTTGTTGGCGCGGTGCACGGTGCACAGCACGAACTTGCCGGGCTCGACGCCGAAGGTTTCCAGCGCGTGCGAGCGGCGCTCGGCCACTTCGGCCATCTGCAGGGCACAGTCATACATCACGTCACCCACCTGCTCGACGCGCGGGCCGCTGATGCCTTCGCGCAGCAGGTTGGCGGTGGAGACGTCCGTCACCGAGAAGTGCACGTCGGAGATGTGGTCGGTCAGCACCCGGTTGATTTCTTCCGGCATGCGGTTGAACGAGCGCAGTCCGGCCTCGACGTGGGCCAGCGGCAGGTGGATCTTGGCCGCAGCCAGCGCACCGGCCAGCGTGCTGTTGGTGTCACCGTAGACAACGACGACATCGGGCTTCTCTTCGATGTAGAGCTTTTCCAGGGCCTCCAGCATGCGGCCGGTCATGGCGCCGTGCCCGCTGGCCGAGATGTGCAGGTTGAATGCCGGCGCCGGCATGCCCAGTTCCTCGAAGAACACATCGGACATGTTCTGGTCGTAGTGCTGGCCAGTGTGCACGATGGCGTGCTCGACGTTCGGATACTTTTCCAGGGCCTGACTGACAATGGCGGCCTTCACGAACTGGGGTCGTGCGCCGACAACCGAGAAGATGCGTATCTTGGACATGTTTGTAACGAATCTCTAAAACTGACAGAACCGCTATGAATATAGCCGCCCTGTTTTATGAGTCAACACGAAAGCCCCTCCATGTGCCAACTATGCCCAGGTTTCGCGCGCAAAAACATGGACTTGCCAAGTGTTGCTTCTCAACAACGTTTTGCAGAACCCTTCAGTGATTCATGATTTCTCATCATGTAATTCAGATATGAAAAAAGGCCGGATCGTCTTCTCGCGGAGAAGAGACGATCCGGCCCGGGGCACAGCGGTCTCGGGACCGGCTCAGGTCAGTGCCAGCGATCGCCGGTCATGCCTGGGCCAGCCCCTCACCCTCACTGGGCCTTCCAGCTGTACAGGTGGTTGTTGGAGCCGAAGTAGATCCGGCCGTTGGCGGCGGCCCCCCCCACGGTGATGCGCACCGGCGAGGAGACCACGCGGGTGACGGTATGGGCCTTGGTGTCGACCTTGCCGATGCCGTTGTAGAGCAGGACGTAGATGCTGCCATCGGCACCCTTCACGAACGCACGGGTTCCCTGGGCAAACACCGAGGGGCCCAGCTCGCGCGAGAAGCGGTTGACCGAGACCACCTGGCGGTTGTTCGGATTGAAGACGAACAGGTCCACGCTGTCGGCCAGGCCATAGACCAGACCGTCCGCTCCCACCGTCAGGTCGGTGATGGTCTTGGCGCCCGGCACCGGCGCACCGTGCCAACGCACTTCGTGGCTGTTGGCATCCATCAGGAAGAGCTCACCCGAGTTGCCGGCCTTGGTGACACCGCCGGTGCCCGGCGCCACGGTCGTACCGCCCAGCAACATGCCGTTGGACAGCTCGATCATCGCCTGCACCGAGTGGTTAGGCACCAGGTGCCAATGGTCGACCGTGGTCTTCTGGCCGCTGGAGCGGTTCCAGAACATCATGCCGCCGCCGGTCATGCCGTATTCCGGCGTACCAGCCAGCGCAATCTGCGAACCGCCGCCCATGATCACCATGGCATGGGGCCGGTTGATGGTCGGATAGGAGTTCAGCACTTCGTCAAACTCGTTCTTGCCGTTCTCGCTTTCCTGGAACAGCTTGCCGTCCGGATAGGCAGCCACGTACAGACGCGAGCCCAGTGCCGCCATCACGTTCGGCTGACGCGGCAGCTGCTTGCTGTCGAACTTGTTGTCACCCGCGCTGTAGTAGAACGTGTGCATCGGGAAGCGCGTGCCGCCGCACACCTTGTTGTCGCCGGTGGCGCAGACAAAGGTCAGCGCAGCGCCCTGGGTGGTGTAGTTGAACTTCACCGACTTCTGCTGGCCCGACGCATCGCGCGTGACCAGGGTACGGTCGTGCATGTCCACCGACACCAGACGGCGGCCCGACGGGAAGTCGCGGTCCACCATGTTCTGCGCACCGGTCTTCAGGTTGCTTGCGGCGACCTGATCACGCGCGCTCAGGCCACTGGCCTTGCCGTTGGCCAGCATGAACTGCTGCTGGCCGTTGCGGGCATAGACGACGTTGCTTTCGGACTGGCCCACCACGGCTGCACCCGAAACGCGTTGCGTGGACGGCAGTAGCGCCTGGGTGGCGTGACTCTGGATGTTGTAGGCGTAGATCTGCGAAGCGGCCAGACCCGAGCCCACATAGACCCAGCCATGCGCATCCGCAGCGATGGAGCGCGGATACTGCGCCCACGATTCCTTGGCCAGCTGGCCGTGATTCTGCAATGATGAATTCTGCGGATTGAAGCTCACCAGCTGGTTGTTCGGGTAGGTGCCCGCCCAGATCCGCCCATCCTTGTCCTCGGTCAGGCTCATGGCAGTCTTGCCGTCGACCTTGCCGTGGAAGGTGAAGCGCTTGCTGGCCACGTCGAACTCGACGAACTGGCTGTTGAACAGCGTGTACAGGCGGTTCTTCGAGGACAGGTAGATGGCCGAGGGCTCGTCACCGTCCGGCTTGAACGGCACGTCGAACTGCTGTGAGGCGCCCGTCTCGGCATTCACCATCAGAATGGCATAGCCACCGCGCCAGTCCTGCAGCCAGGTCAGGACCACGTCCTGGCCACTCTGGTCCACGGTGGACACCACGCCCCGGGTCTGTGCCACCGGAGTGGGAATGCCATGGTCAACGAAACCGGCAGCCTGGGCCTGGCTTTGACCGGCCTGGGCTTCGGCGTCATCCTGCGTGGTACCGGCGGTCTGACCCTGCGTCTGGGTCTGGTTCTGCTCTTCCTGCTGGCCCTGACCTTCGGTCTTGCTGTTGCTGGGCGACGTGGCGTCCTGGTCCTGGGTCTGGTCGCTGGTGGCGCCCGAGGTCTGGCCCTGGACATTGGATTGTCCGCCGGACTGCGTGGCGCTGTCGGTGGCCGAAGCCTGGGTGCTGCCATTTGCGGCCGACTGGCCCGAGGTGGCGGTGCTGGACGAGGCATCGCTGCCGGAGGTGGCACCACCGGTCGTCGCGGCGTCGCTGCCCGAGGTCGCGCCGCTGGTGGATGCGGTATTGCTGCCGGTCGAGCCTGCAGCTCCCGTCGAGGTCGACGCACCGCCCGTGGTGGCAGCGCTGCCACCGCTGGAGCCCGTGGTCTGGCCGCTGCCGGCCGCCTGGGTCGCTGAAGAGGCCTGCTCCGAACTCGAGGCGGCCTGCGTCGAGGTGTCGCTGCCGGCCTGCCCAGTCGTGGCCGCCTGGCCCGAAGCCGACGAGCCTGCGGCCGCTGCACTGGAATCGGCGGTCTGGCCGCCCGCCGACGTGGCCGGCCGGGTCGAGGGGGTATCCTGGGTGCCGCTGTCCTGTTCGCCAGCTTGCGCCTGGCCGGCGCTCGACGTGCTGGAATCGGCCTGAGCCTGGGTGGTGGAGCCCTGGCTGCTGCCAGAGGCCTGGGCAGTCCCGGTTTCGCCTGCCTTGGCCTGTATAGAGGAAGTCTCCTGCGACGCAGGGATATTGGTGGCATGGGCACTGCCCACGACGCACGGCAGCATCAGGGCTGCAATGACGGCGGCCAGCGGTCGCCGGCCCTGACTGGAAGATACGGATACCGCGCGCAGGTGGCAGTCATCTCGGTTCAGAAACATGAAAACGTCCCGTAGATAATTCACACGAAAGGAACGGCCAGTCTAGCCCGACATGTCGGAAGACACTACAAATATCCTGCCACCACATTAACAGTGGCTGGCGGCGATTTACAGCCTGCATACATGACGCATCGAATTCATGCGCTCATTACGACAGCACACGACAATGCAGAAGGATGTGTCATGACGTACCGAAAATATTGCCATCCTTCCCGAAAACCCTGATGGCAAGCCATTCTTCGGGCATGTCCCATCATGCAAGGCAATGCGTGCGACCCATCATGGCATCAGATGCCCGCACGGAGGGAAAGACGGATCACCTTCCGTCAGCTCACAAAATGCCCGATCTGTATACTGACATTTTCAGTAGGCATGCGCTTGAAGCCGCCCTTGGCATAACGCGCCCAGCGACCCAGCACATAGGACAGCACCAGATCTGCCCGAGCACCGGCATCGGTATCAGCCGGCAGCTGTTCCTGCACCATGGCGGTGCGGAAGCACTGCTTCAGCGACAGCTCCAGCCGGTCGGTCAGTTGATTGATGCGCACCTGCAGGCGGTCGTCCTCGTTGATCAGCGCGTCGCCCACCAGCACGCGGGTCATGCCGGGGTTGCGTTCGGAGAAGGTCAGCAGCAGGTTGGTGATCTGCTGCACCTGGGCCAGCCCGTGCTCTTCCTCGCGGGTGATCTGATTGATCAGCCCGAACAGCGTCGATTCGATGAACTCGATCAACCCCTCGAACATCTGCGCCTTGCTGGCAAAGTGCCGATAAAGCGCCGCTTCCGAGACCGACAGCTTGGCGGCCAGCGCCGCCGTGGTGACGCGCTCGCCCTTGGGCTGCTCCAGCATCTCGGCCAGCGCCTGCAGGATCTGCAGACGGCGCTCGCCGGGCTTGGGACGCTTGCGCACGCGGCGGCGGACATCGATCTCCTCACCCGACGGATCCGCCGACGCCTGCGCCAGCGCAGCGTCCTGCGACGCGGCTGCGGCTGAAGCTGCGCTCACATCCGCACTCGCCGTCACACCCGACCCCTGCCCTTCCGGCGCGGCAGCAGCCATGTCCGGTGTCGAGGCAAGCGCGGCAGCCCCGCCCACGGCGGAACCGGAGGATTCAGGGAAGTGGGAGTCGACGGGATCGGTCATGCGCGAACGGACGGTGCAGAGGGCCACGGCCCTGGGGCATTCGAAAGGTCCGCCAGTCAGAACGACGGCGGACGCGGGTCTGGGGGTCGGCAGGCTGGGGAGGCCCGCGGGCGTCTTCCATTGTAGCCGGGCCTGCCCGCAGCCGGCACCCGGATCGACCGTGAAAGGCTGCAACGCCGGCTTTCATGTCCGGCAGGTCGCCCGACATCCACACGGGTGCAGCCTGAAAGCAACACCGGCGGCCTGCCGGCCCGATCAGGCGCAGCCGACTCAGTTGCTGCTGATCATCGTGCCCACGCCCTGGTCGGTAAGCAGCTCCAGCAGCAGGCAGTGGTCCACCCGACCATCGATGATGTGGACGGCCTTCACGCCCGCCTTGGCGGCATCCAGCGCCGATGAGATCTTGGGCAGCATGCCGCCCGAGATCGTGCCGTCTGCAAAGAGCGCGTCCACCTGGGCAGCTGTCAGCCCGGTCAGCAGCTGACCGGACTTGTCCAGCACACCGGCGGTGTTGGTCAGCAGCACCAGCTTCTCGGCCTGCAGAACTTCGGCGATCTTTCCGGCCACCACGTCGGCATAGAAAGAAGCAAGACGCTGACTGCCATAGCCACCTTCAGATATACCGAAGACGTAGAGACGATTAGCATCAACATTACCCTCGACAAGTGCCTGTCGGATAA
>CAUVLK010000048.1:0-10687 GCA_963552635.1 uncultured Lautropia sp.
GTGTCACACGCATCGGCCACCAGCGCCGTGCGCCGTCGGCAGCCCTGGCCTGGGTGCTGCTGCTGGTGGCCTTCCCCTACGTGGGCCTGCCGGTCTTCCTGATGTTCGGTACCCGCAAGCTGTTGCGACCGGGGCAGCGTGCACCGCGCCGCTTTGATCCTGCCCGCAACCCGCTGTGCGGCATCCCGCAGACCGAACGGGCACCCATCGACATCTGGGCGGGCGAACTGCTGGCCTCGATGGGCATGCCACCGCCCGCTGTGGGCGGAAAGGTGAGCTTTCAGGCCGAGGGTGAGGAGGCATTGCAGGCCGTCATCGAGCTGATCGACCAGGCCCGGCAGCAGCTGCGCGTGGCAGCCTTCCTGCTGGGGCAGGATGATCAGGCCGAGCGCATCGTCGAGGCCCTGTGCCGGGCGTCGGCGCGCGGGGTGGAAGTGCGGCTATTGCTGGATGCCATGGGCTGCCTGCGTGTCACGGCTCATCAGTACGAGCAGCTGCTGGCAGCCGGGGTCTGGGTGCGACGCTACATGCCGCTTCTGCACAACCCCGTGCACGGCCGGGCCAACCTGCGCAATCACCGCAAGCTGCTGGTGGCGGATGAGCAGACCGTCTGGGCCGGAGGCCGGAACCTGGCGGGCGAGTACTTCATGGGGGTGGGGGATGAACCGGCCTGGCTGGACCTGAGCTTTTCCATCGAGGGGCCGCTGGTGGCGCAGGCCATCGAGATGTTCGAGGGGGACTGGCGGGTGGGCAAGCGTCTGCCGGCCCGCTATCGGCGACGGGCTGCCCGGTATCGGGGCACGGCACTGGCGCGCGTCGTGGAGCCGATGGCCCAGGTGGCCGACATGCCGGAGCAGCTGATCGCACAGGTGCTGGCCCGGACCTCACCCAGTGCTTCGTCGGCTGCCCTGTCAGAACCGTCGAAGGCATCAGCACACCCGGAAGCCGTGCAGGTACCCGACTCCGCGAGGGAGCCGATGTTTCCGGACCAGGTGGTCCTGGATGGCGACGAGCCCAGTGTCATGCTCTCAGAAGGGATGGCTTCTGATGCGAGACACGCTGCCGACATGTCTGCCCCCGAGACGCCCGTCGATGAGGGGCCTGTCGGCGAGGAGCCCGTGGGCGAGGCACTGCTGGATGCCCGGCCGCTGGTGACGCAGCTGCTGCCCAGCGGCCCGGACCTGTTTGACGATACTCTCTATTCGCTGCTTCTGACAGCCGCCTTTCATGCCGAACGACGGCTGCTGGCGGCGACGCCGTACTTTGTGCCCGACGAGGCGCTGATGACGGCATTGATGATGGCGGCACGCCGTGGCGTGCAGATCAGCCTGCTGATCCCGGCGCATTCCAACCATCGTCTGGCTGATGTGGCCCGGATGCGGGCCCTGCGGCAGCTGGCACAGGTGGGGGCGCACATCCATCTCTACCCGCGGATGCTGCATGCCAAGGTGGTGGTCATCGACGAAGCGATGGCCTTGGCCGGGTCATTGAATCTGGACAGCCGCAGCTTTTTCCTGAACTACGAGATGATGGTGGCCTTCTACCGCAAGACCGAGGTCCGATGGCTGTCCGACTGGCTGGAGGCGCACCTCGCCGAGGCCAGACCCTATCGGGGGCGTCCGGCCAGCTGGTGGAGGGACATCCTGGAGGGGATGGTGCGGGCGGTGGCCTACCAGCTCTGAATCAGATCTGTCCACCCAGCCGACGCCACGGCGATTCTGCAAAGTACGACGCCTTCAGCACGATCGGGTTGGCACGTACATTCAACATCACCATACGGCCTGCAACACGTTCAATATCTTTTTGATGGGCGTGAAATCTCTCGATCAGGTCGTCATCATAGAATGCCTCGGCGTTCAGCGCCTTCAGTGCATTTGTTTCCAGGTGGAAACGGTACTCGCGACCATCGCTGGCCACGGCACCGAAATCGATGCCGTCTTCGCCCGTTTCGGGTTCGGTATAGGTCAGCCCCACATGGCGGTTCCAGTGCATGTCGGTGGCATTGTCGTCGCGGCGCATGATGTTCATCACTCCAGGAATCGGTCGCTTCATCGGCCCCGGCAAGGGGCCTCGTTCATCAGGTTTTCGGAACGAAGCTGTCGTGTCATGACCAGCTTCGTTCCCGGTTGTTCGAAGCTCGCAGACTATCAATCGTTCCCGTTGTATGCCTGTTGAAGCCTGCCGCCGAGCCGGCTGACAGCATCCGTTCGGCCGCCGTCCTGCCGGTGTGTGAACGATGTCCTCGTCAGGTGCGCACGAATGGTCGATCCTTGCCGACCGGCGTCGGTGCGCAAGTGTGCTGGCGCCCATCCTGTTGTTTTTCTCACCATTCTCTGCGGGCCCTTGGGCCCCATGCGAGAGCACGAACATGAACAGTGTCATGAAGCAGCTGGGCAAGGCCCGGCGCTGGACCCGGGAAAACGGGCCGATGCAATGGGCTGACACCGCCTGGAAGCGTCATCAGTTCATTCATGCCCGGCGGGCCCACCTGTTCCAGGGGGTGTACAAGAGTTTTGCCGATGCGTTGGCGCACGCGCCGGCCACGGCGCCCACCAGTTATGACAACGCGGCGTCGGCCAAGCTTTACCTGGAGCGACTGCAGATGGATGATTACGATCATCCGGCGCTCTTCTGGCTGGCCGACGCCATCCATCGCGGCATGACGAAGATTGTCGACGTCGGTGGTTCGGTGGGCATCAAGTACTTTGCCTTCAAACCCTTCATCGAGTATCCGGCCGACCTGCAGTGGCTCGTCATCGACATGCCGGCCGTTGCGGAGGAGGGCAGGCGATTTGCGGCCGAACGAGGTGAGAGCGCATCGTTGAAGTTCTCGGACAAGCTGACTGACGCCGACGGCATGGACGTGTTCTATGCGTCGGGGGCGCTGCAGTATCTGGAGCAATCATTGCCTGAGATCCTTGCCGGCATGAAGGAAAAGCCAAAGCGCATCGTCATCAACACGACGCCCATTCATGAACAGCACGATTTCTTCACGCTCAACAATATCGGTACCGCCTATTGTGGCTACCGGGTGCAGGCGCGCGAGCCGTTCATCCGTGGCATCGAGGCGCAGGGCTACCGACTGCGTGATCAGTGGCGCAACCTGGGCAAGCGCATGCCTGTCATCGGGCAGCCGGAATACAGCGTCGAGCACTACAGCGGGTTCTGCTTTGACCGGGTGGAGGCCTGAATCCCATTCGACGTTGTGGCCGTCGATCGTCCCGCGAAGGGCCGGCTGTGTGATGGTGGGTTGAGACGGCGGATGGTGTGATCACGCGGCCAGTTGGCCTGTACTCGCATGATCGTGTGAACACATGTCTGGCCGAACGCTGCTGTCCGGCGTGCGACTTCGTGGCACCGGAGTGGTATGCCAATGAGGCGATGCAGAAGCTGTATAAGGAAGGGCCCCGGCCGGCATCCGTTGCCGACCGGGGCCCTTTCGGTATGGACTACCGATCAGTGTGTCATCCGTGCGCCTGATGGCTGGGCTTGCCACCCATCATGCTCATGAAGAGCAGCACGATGGCCAGGATGCAGGCGATGATCAGCGTGTAGAAGCCGCCATCCCATCCCAGGTGGTCCACCACGGCGCCCATCACGACACCGGCGAAGGACGAGCCGATGAGGTATCCGAGCAGTCCGGTGAGACCCGTGGCACTGCCGGTGGCCTTCTTGGGCACCAGGTCGGCAGCGTGCAGGCCGATCATCATCACCGGTCCGTAGATCAGGAAGCCGATCGAAACCAGGGCGATGTTGTCGATGAGCGGGTTGCCGGCCGGGTTCTTCCAGTACACGAACACGGCAATCAGCACGCCGAACATGAACAGGATGGTGGCAGGCGCACGTCGGCCCTTGAACACCTTGTCGCTGAGGTAGCCGCTGACCAGCATGCCGGGGATGCCTGCCCATTCATACAGGAAATAGGCCAGACGCGAGCCCTTGTGGGAATAGCCCTTGACCTCGGCCAAGTAGGTGGGCGCCCAGTCGACGACACCGTAACGGATGAAGTAGACGAAGATGTTGGCGACCGCGATCAGCCAGAGGATGCGGTTGTTCAGCACGTACTTGAACAGGATGTCGCGCGCCGAGAGTTCTTCCTCGATGGTTTCCGAGGTGGCTTCCTTCGGATAGTCGTTGCGGTATTCCTCGATGGGGGGCAGGCCACAGGATTGCGGCGTGTCCTGCATCAGGAAGAACGTGAAGATGGCCAGGATGATGGCGATGATGGCCGGGAAGAAGAAGATGCTGTGCCACGTGCCGAACAGGTAGATGCCCAGACCGGCCAGCGGGGCGATCAGGCCGCCGCCCAGGTTGTGCGAGACGTTCCACCACGACCACTTCTGGCCGCGCTCATTGGTGGAGAACCAGTGCACCATGGTGCGCGCATACGGCGGGTAGCCCATGCCCTGGAACCAGCCGTTGAGGAAGCTGAGCGTGCACATGATGGGAATGCTGCTGAGCACGCCCGGCACCAGGCCGAACGCCAGGCAGATCATGGCACTGAGCAGCAGACCGATGGTGGCGAAGTACTTGGGGTTGCTGCGGTCCGAGACGTTGCCCATCACGAACTTGCTGAAGCCGTAGGCGATGGACAGCATGGTGAGCACGATGCCCAGCTGCGCCTTGGTGTAGCCACTTTCCTCGACGATGTAGGGCATGGCCAGCGAGAAGTTCTTGCGCAGCAGATAGTAGGTGGCATACCCCAGGAAGGTGCCCCAGAAGACCTGCATTCGCAGTCGCTTGTATTCCGCGTCGATGCGGTCGGCCGGCAGGCGCGCGACGTGTGGTGCCGGCTTCATGAATCCCATCATGACATGTGTCCTCCTGTTGTCTGCCGTTGGGTTATTAGGCGCCTTCATATATACACCCGGACAGCAGGATCGTGAGGTCGGGAGGTGGATGGCATTAATGGTTCATCTGTAAACTTCAATGTTTATTCACAAGTGTCCTTGTTTTGCATTCTCATTGTGGAAGAACGATGAAAGACTGTTGGTCATTCGCTCACGGAATAAGGGTCATGCGTGGGGCGGAATGCATCGCTCAGGAGACACGCCAGCAATGGTTGCAGACCGGAGTGCGGCGGAGAGACGAGGGCGCCGAGGCAGGCAGAGGCCTTGAGGCCAGGCCGGGAGCGGAACGACGGAGGCGCTGCCAGTAGCAGGCGAAGGGGCGGGATAAGGGTGCGAGATAAAGAGGCTGCCGCCGGGAATGGCCAGGGGGTATGGGCCGGGTGCGGCTGTCCGTGCCGACCGAGTGCGCCTTGAGGCGCATCCGGCCGGCCGGGCGGGACGCTGTGCCCGCCCGATGTGGAGGGATCAGTAGACCCCTTGCTGCAGCATGGCGTCGGCCACCTTCACGAAGCCGGCGATGTTGGCACCATCCACGTAGTTGATGCTGCCGTTGTCGCGTTCGCCATAGCGCACGCAGTTCTCATGGATGTTGGTCATGATGTCGTGCAGGCGCTTGTCGACTTCTTCGGCGCTCCACGACAGGCGCATGGCGTTCTGGCTCATTTCCAGCCCCGAGACGGCCACACCGCCGGCGTTGCTGGCCTTGCCCGGTGCATACAGCGTATGGGCTTTCAGGAACACGTCCACGGCGTCCAGCGTGGTGGGCATGTTGGCACCTTCAGCCACGGCCTGCACGCCATTGGCCACCAGCGTCCGGGCGTCCTCGGCGTTGAGCTCGTTCTGGGTGGCGCAGGGCAGGGCGATGTCCACCGGCACGTGCCAGGGGGTACGGCCCTTCTCGAACTTCAGGCCCCGTTCGGCGGCAAAGGCCGACAGGCGACCGCGCTTGACGTTCTTCAGCTCGAAGATGGCGTCCAGCATTTCGCGGTTGATGCCGCCCTCATGGACGAGGGTGCCTTCGGAGTCGGACATGGTCAGCACTCGGGCGCCCAGTTCCAGCGACTTGAGCGTGGCGTACTGGGCCACGTTGCCCGAGCCCGAGATGGCCACCCGCTGGTTGCGGAAGTCCTGGTTGACGCGCTTGAGCATTTCCAGGGCGAAGTACACCACGCCGTAGCCGGTGGCCTCGGGGCGGATGAGGCTGCCGCCGAAGGACATGCCCTTGCCGGTGAAGACACTGCCGGTATGGTTGGCCAGCTTCTTGTACATGCCGTTGAGGAAGCCCACCTCACGGCCGCCCACACCGATGTCGCCGGCCGGCACGTCGGTGTCGGGGCCGATGTGACGGAAGAGCTCCATGACGAACGCCTGGCAGAAACGCATCACCTCACCGTCGCTCTTGCCTTTGGGATCGAAGTCGGAGCCGCCCTTGCCACCGCCCATGGGCAGGGTGGTCAGTGCGTTCTTGAAGGTCTGCTCGAAGGCCAGGAACTTCAGGATGGACAGGTTGACCGAGGGGTGAAAGCGCAGGCCGCCCTTGTAGGGGCCAATGGCGGCGTTGTGCTGGACCCGCCATGCGCGGTTGACCTGGACTTCACCCTTGTCGTCCACCCAGCTGACGCGGAACTGGATGATGCGGTCGGATTCGACGAGACGCTCCAGCAGGCCGTAGTCTGCGTAGCGGGGGTTTTTCTGGAGGAAGGGCCAGAGGCTGTTCATGACTTCCTGGACGGCCTGCAGGAATTCGGTCTGCTGCGGATCGCGCCGCTTGACCATGTTCATGAAGTCATCGAGAGATTTGTATTTCATGGGTGCTGAAAGCCTCCGTGAGGGACGGGCCGGGCAATGAGGGGTATCCGGGGCGGGCCGGCACCCAGCCGGATGAGGGGCGGATCGTGACGCCCCGTCGGGGAGGCACGATTGTCCAGTGGCCCATATTAATACAAATCGAAACGCGTCCGGACCGTCCCGGAAGGCTGCACCAGAATGGTTCAACCGCGGTCGCGGCCCGGGAAAGGGGATGGGACATGAGATAATCGGGCGCCGCCCGAGGCATTTTCCGGTGCTGGCGCGGCTTCTCGCCAGGCATTGCCTGTTGGAGAACGGTAGGGGGCTGGACTGCCTGCACCAGGATGGTGCATTCGATATCGTGACATTGTATGTCTCGTATTGATGCCCGGCATATGCTGCCGCCTGCCCGACGCCTGGGCCAAGGCGTCTCGCCGCCCCGGTCGGGAAGGGGGCGTGGCTTCGGACCCCCGTTTCAACATCAAGGAAGACAAGGGAAGACATATGTTCAGTGCCAAACCATTGCTGGAGATGCCGCGCTGGGAGGCCGCAGCGGTGGCCGTCATCATCGTGGCACTGATGGGCCATGTGATCATCTCGCTGGAATGGGTGCCGCACATGGCCATCCTGACGGCCATGGTCTGTCTGCTGGTGTACGGACTTTGCCGGGGCGTGCGCTACCGGGCCATGCAGGACTGGATGATCAGTGCGGTCGGGCAGGGCATGGGGGCGCTGTACCTCTTCTTCTTCATCGGGCTGCTCGTCACGGCGCTGATGATCAGCGGTGCCATCCCCACGTTGATGTATTACGGCTTCGGGCTGATCTCGCCGGGCTACTTCTATTTCTCGGCCTTTGCGCTCAGCTCGGTGATCGGCATCTCGCTGGGCAGCAGCCTCACCACCTGTGCCACGGTCGGCATGGCCTTCATGGGCATGGCTCATGCCTTTCACGCCGATCTGGCCATGACGGCAGGGGCCATCGTCTCGGGGGCCTTCTTCGGCGACAAGATGTCGCCGATCTCGGATACCACGGGCATTTCTGCCTCGATCGTGGGCATCGACCTGTTCGAGCATATCCGCAACATGATGTACACCACGGTGCCGGCCTGGCTGATCAGCGCGGTGGTCTACCTGTGGCTGCTGCCGGCGGTGGCGCCGCATGACCTGAACGGCGTGGTGGGGTTCCGGCAGCAGCTGGAGGGCTCGGGCCTGGTGCATCTGTATGCGTTGCTGCCCTTCGTGCTGCTGCTGGGCATGGCGCTGATGAAGATCGACGCCATCGTGACGCTGATGGCCACCATCTTCCTGGCGCTGGGGCTGACCTACTTCCACAGCACGCCGAGTCTGGCCGAGCTGGGGCAATGGTTCTTCAAGGGGCCTTCGTTCCCCGAGGCCTGGGGTGACATTGCGAAGCTGCTGTCGCGTGGTGGGGTGGAGAGCATGTTCTTCACGCAGACCATCGTGATCCTGGGGCTGAGCTTCGGCGGCCTGCTGTTCGCGCTGGGGGTGATTCCGGCGCTGCTCGACGGCATCCGCAGCTTCCTGACGACGACGGGGCGCGCGACGTTCAGCGTGGCGGCCACGGCAGTGGGGGTGAACACGCTGATCGGTGAGCAGTACCTGAGCATCCTGCTGTCGGGCGAGACGTTCAAGCCCGTCTACGAGAAGCTGCACCTGCACCCGCGCAACCTGTCGCGCACGCTGGAGGATGCGGGCACGGTGATCAATCCGCTGGTGCCGTGGAGCGTGTGCGGGGTGTTCATCTTCAACGTGCTGGGGGTGCCGGTCTGGCACTACCTGCCGTATGCGATCTTCTGCTACATGAGTCTGGTGCTGACGCTGGTGTTCGGGTGGACGGGGGTGACGCTGTCGCGGGTCGAGCCGAAGAAGTGACGGCGCTGTGCGCCTCGTCGAAAGGGGGGGCTGTCGTCATAGAATGGGGCCTTCTTTCACGGAGGGCATTCCCATGAGACTGCTGCACACCATGCTGCGGGTCGGCGATCTGGACAGATCCATCAAGTTCTACACCGAGGTGCTGGGCATGAGCCTGCTGCGCCAATCGGAGAACCCCGAATACAAGTACTCGCTGGCCTTCCTGGGCTATGAGGGCGGCAACCCGGCCCAGGCAGAGCTGGAGCTGACCTATAACTGGGGGACGACCGAGTACGAGATGGGGACGGCCTACGGGCACATCGCCATCGGGGTTCCGGACGCCTATGCAGCCTGTGAGAAGATCCGCGCGGCCGGCGGCAACGTGACGCGCGAGGCCGGGCCGGTGAAGGGAGGCACGACGGTCATTGCCTTCGTGACCGATCCGGATGGCTACAAGGTGGAGCTGATCCAGCGGCCCGATGACCATGGGGCAGGGACCGGGTTGCGCTGATGCCGCCTGGGGGCGCCCCGCTGTCTTCGGCAGGTGCCGGGGCGCTCTACAATGGGCCGGTTTTCGTCCGGAAGTTCATCGAAGCAACGAAGGAGAGCATGTCATGAGTTCATCCACCTACACGCCACCCGAGGTCTGGACCTGGGACAAGGCCAACGGCGGGAAGTATGCGTCGGTCAACCGGCCCACGGCGGGTGCGCAGTTCGAGCAGGTGCTGCCGGTGGGCGAGCGGCCCTTCCAGCTGTATTCGCGTGGCACGCCCAATGGGCAGAAGGTCACGATCATGTTCGAGGAGCTGCTGGAAGCCGGTGTGAAGGAGGCCGCCTATGATCTGTGGGCCATCGACATCGGCAAGGGCGACCAGTTCGGCAGTGGCTTCGTGGCGATCAACCCCAATTCCAAGATTCCGGCGCTGGTCGATCGCAGCGGTCCGGAGCCGGTGAACGTGTTCGAGTCCGGGGCAATCCTTGTGTACCTGGCCGAGAAGTTCGGCAAGTTCCTGCCGGCTTCGGGCGCGGCCCGGGCGCAGTGCCTGTCGTGGCTGTTCTGGCAGGTGGGCAGCGGGCCCTATCTGGGGGGCGGCTTCGGGCATTTCTATGCCTACGCACCCGAGCGGTATGAATACCCGATCAATCGCTTTGCGATGGAGACGAAGCGCCAGCTGGACCTGCTGGACAAGCTTCTGGCCGAGCGCGAGTACATCTGCGGCGCCGACTATACGGTGGCGGACATGGCCATCTGGCCCTGGTACGGCCGGCTGGCGCTGGGTGAGCTGTACGGTGCAGCGAAGTTCCTGGACGTGGCGTCGTACAAGAACGTGCAGCGCTGGACGAAGCAGCTGGCAGAGCGCCCAGGCGTCAAGCGCGGCAAGGATGCGGTGCATCAGCCGCTGAAGTGAGGCAGGGCGTATCCGGTGATGCCGCCTGCATGGGCAGGTGGCGCTGCCGGGGGGATGCCCGGGCGGTGGGTGCTGCTCGGGCCTGTGAGGTGGCCGGGAAGGCAGACCATGGAAAGACTTGAGTTGCGGGTGCCCCCGCCGGTGGTGACGCTTGTGTCGGCGTTGCTGATGTGGGGGTTGCGAGGCGCGGTGCCGTCACTGGTATGGCTGGTGCAGGGGCGCGCGTGGCTGGCCGGCGTGCTGGTGGGCGCGGGCATGATGCTGGGCCTGTGGGCTGTCTGGAGTTTTCGCAGGCAGCGCACCACCATCAACCCGCATCTGCCGCAGCAGACCGTGGCACTGGTGACGGAAGGCGTTTACCGGTACACCCGCAACCCGATGTACCTGGGCATGCTGTGCTTCCTGCTGGCCTGGGCGCTGTGGCTGTCCACGCCGCTGGCACTGCTGGGCGTGGCACTGTATGTAGGGTACCTGAACCGCTTCCAGATCGGGCCCGAGGAGCGCGTGCTCGAAGAGCGCTTCGGCACGCGCTTCACGTCCTATTGCGCCACGGTGCGACGCTGGTTGTAAGGCATGGACCCTGCAGGATGGTAGCGAGGCATGAAGGGAGTCTCGTTGCCCATGCTTAGGCGTCCGGAACGGCCGGCGAGGGTGTCCTGCCGGCCGTTTCGGATCAGGGGCGGTAGCGGAAGTTTGTGCCTCCGCTGACCAGGTAGGGGCCGACGTAATGCAGGGTGTGCAGGTAGTTCCAGTTGTGGGGCACCTGCC
>CAUVLK010000049.1:0-10666 GCA_963552635.1 uncultured Lautropia sp.
CCACGCTGGGGGGGGGGTGGCTGCCCCCCACATCGGGCAGCCACTGCGGCAACCCCATGGCCGCCCAGCGTGACAGCACATGGGCCACCAGCAGCGCCAGCACGGCCTGGCCCAGCCCCCCTGCCAGCAGCAGCGCCAGCAGCCCGGCCTTCAGAAGCAATGCCAGCACCAGCGCCATGGCGGCATAGCTGCCCAGGCGCGAGTCCTTCATGATGCGCAGCGCCGTCTCACGGTCGGCACTGCCGCCCAGGCCATCGCAGATATCGGCCAGGCCATCCTCGTGAATGGCGCCAGTAAGCCAGGCCGAGGCGACCATCGACAGCACCACGGCCACCAGCGCCACCAGGGCAGGCTGCCCCCCCAACAGCCACCAGCCCAGCGCCAGAACCGCCGCCGACACGCCCGCCACCAGCCAGCCCACACCCGGAAAGTGCGCCGTGGCCGCCTTCATCATGGCCGGGCTGTAGCCCACCCACGCTGCCAACCGTGCCGGCAGCGGTACGCGGGTGAAGTACTGCACCGCCAGCAACAGGTGACGGACAAAGCCGACCGGACGGGACGGCCGGTCGGATGCCGGCGCGGCGTGCGGCATCTCAGGCTCCACGCGCCATCACCTTCTCCAGCGAGGCGATCTCGTTCAGCGCCCGGCAGGCCGATTCGAGCAACGGCCACACCAGTGCGGCAGCCGACCCCTCGCCCAGCCGCATGCCGAACTGCAGCAAGGGATCCGCCTGCATGGCCTGCAGCATCAGCCGGTGGCCGGGCTCGGCCGAGACATGCGAGAACACGCAGCGCTCCAGCACGGCCGGCTGCAGGCGCGCAGCCACCAGCACGGCCGAGCTGGTGATGAAGCCATCGACCACGATCACGCGGTTTTCCAGCGCCGCCTGCAGCACCGCTCCCGCCAGCGTGGCGATCTCGAAGCCGCCCAGCGCCGCCAGCGCATCCAGCGGCCCGGTGGCCTGGGCATGCCTCTCCAGCACCTGGCCCAGCACCTGGATCTTGTGCTGCCGACCCGCTGCATCCAGCCCGGCGCCCGGCCCTACCACCTGCTCGATGGGCAGACCGGCCAGGCGCGCCAGCAGCAGTGAGGCCGGCGATGTGTTGCCGATACCCATCTCGCCCAGCAGGATGGCATTACCCGGCAGGCTGGCCACCTGTTCGCGGCCATTGCGGATGGCCGTCCGGCACTGTTCGGGCGTCATGGCGGGCTGCAGCAGCGCATCGGCCGTACCCGCGCCCACCCGGCGCAGCACCAATCCGGGCTGCTCCGGCAGCGGATCGATCACGCCGCAATCCACCACCTGCACATTCAGTCCATGCTGGCGGGCCAACACGCTCACCGTCGCTTCGCCGGACAGGATGCCCTGCATCATCAGCGTGGTGACGGAAGACGGCCAGGCCGAGACGCCCTGCGCCACCAGACCATGGTCGCCCGCACACAGCAGCACGGTAGGCTCCTGAAGCCGTGGTGCCTCGGTGCGCAGGATCTGGCCAATCTGCACCGCCAGCGACTCCAGTCGCCCCAGCGAGCCCGGCGGCCGGGCCTGGGCGTCCAGCCGGGCCTGGATGGCAGCGGCCCGGTCAGCGTCAAGAACGGGAGGGATAGAAGGAACAACAGCCTCGGACTGCGAGGACGAAGACGAGTCATGCAGCGACATGGATAGGGAAACCGGAAATGCCATGGAAAACGGCATTATCGGCCAACACGGCCCCGGCTGCCTCAGTCCAGCAGCCCTTCCAGCACGCCCGGCGCAAAGCCGGCCGCCACGTGGTCGGCCAGGCCGTCGAAGACCTCGGCCATGGTGCGCGCCCGCTGGCCGAACAGGGCCCCCAGCACGGCATCGTTCTCGAAGAGCCCGTGCAGGTAGATGCCCAGCACGTTGCCGCGTGGATTGCACCAGCCCAGCGCGTCAGGCAGCGCCCGGATGCCCTCGGTCTCGGACGGCAACACTCCGTCTGCACCGACCGGATCGGCGGCATCCATCGGCATCGTGCGTCCCTGGTGGATCTCGTAGCCGGCCACCGGCACACCTGACAGCGCGGCCCAGGCACCCGGCAGTGTCTCGAAATGCGTGCTGCGATGCCGCAGCACCTTCTCGTGCTCGAACCGGGTCTGCAACGGCAGCAGCCCCAATCCCTCGCCGCTGCCGTCCAGGCCCAGCGGATCCAGCAGCATCCGGCCCAGGATCTGCAGGCCGCCGCAGATGCCCAGCACCCGGCCACCGCGTGCCGCGTGGGCCTTCACCCAGAGATCCAGCCCCTGGCGGCGCAGCCAGGCCAGGTCGGTGCTGGTGTGCTTGGAGCCGGGCAGGATGATCCAGTCCTGCGGCGACAGCGTCGGCCGCATGCCGGCATCACGCACCGCCACCAGCTGCACGCCATGCAGTGCCGCCAGCGGCTCGAACTCGTCCAGGTTGCTGATGCGGGGCGGCACCAGCAGCGCAATCTGTTCGGGCATGGCCGGGGCGTTCACGGCAGGAAGGGAGCCCACACCAGGCCCCGCGCTGCCGCCCTTGTCGACGCCCGCTGCCTCGCAGCCGTCACCCCCGCCGTCAGATGCCCCACCGCGCCCCGCCTCAGCAGCACGCCGTGCCGCAGCCCGCCGGTCCCGATCCTGGAACCAGCCATCCTCTTCCGGCAGCCCGTGACCGGCCCGCATCGGGATGGTGGCCACCACCGGCACGCCGGTCAGTTCCAGCATGCGCTCGGGTGCCGGGGCCAGCAGGCCCGGATCACCCCGGAAGCGGTTCAGCACGAAGCCCTTCAGACGCCGGCGGTCATCCTCGGGAATCAGCGCCCAGGTGCCGTACAGGTGCGCGAAGGCCCCTCCCCGATCGATGTCCGACACCAGCAGGCAGGCCGCATCGGCGTGCCGCGCCACGCGCAGGTTCACCACGTCGCTGGACTGCAGGTTGATCTCGGCCGGCGATCCCGCCCCCTCGATCACGATCACGTCGTACTCGCGGCGCAGCGCATCCAGGGTCTGCGCCAGCATCGGCCAGACCTGGGCGCAACGGGTCCGCCAGGGCAGCGCGGTCAGCTCGGCATTGACCCGGCCCAGCAGCACCACCTGGCTGCGGGTGTCGGCCTCGGGCTTGAGCAGCAGCGGATTCATCTGCACCGTGGGCTCCACCCCGGCCGCCAGTGCCTGGAAATACTGGGCACTGCCGATCTCGCCACCCGCCACCACGCGGGCGTTGTTGCTCATGTTCTGCGCCTTGAAGGGCGCCACCCGCAGCCCCTGCCGCGCATACCAGCGGCACAAGGCCGTGCACAGCCAGCTCTTGCCGGCCCCGCTGCTGGTGCCCAGCACCATCACGCAGCGGGCCGGGCGCCTCCCCGCCCCGACGAGCACCATCAGTCCTCGATGCCCCGCTGCGCCGGCACCCCGGCCTCGAAGGCGTGCTTGACCTTGGTCATCTCGGTGACGGTATCGGCCAGCGCGATGATCTCGGGCGGGCAGCGCCGTCCGGTCAGCACCACATGCACGTGCGGCGGCCGGTTGGCCAGTGTCTCCAGCACGGGCTCCAGCGGCATCCAGCCGTAGATCAGCGGATAGGTGATTTCATCGAGCACCACCAGGAAGTGCTCGCCGGCCATGATGGTCTTGCGGGCCCGCTCCCAGCCTTCGCGCGCCAGGGCGGCCGATCGCTCCAGATCCTGACTCTTCCAGCTGAAGCCATCGCCCAGCCCCTCGATGGGCACGCCCAGCTGCTCGAAGGTGCGATGCTCGCCAAAGCGCGCCGACGGCACCTTCATGAACTGATAGATGTGCACCGGCTTGCCGCGGCCATGCGCCCGCAGTGCCAGCCCGAAGGCGGCCGTGCTCTTGCCCTTGCCATCCCCGGTGTTGACGATGATCAGCCCGCGCCGCTCCCCTTCCCGTTTCTCGTAGGGTTTCTCGCGTGGCGGTTGTTCGATTTCCATGCTGTTTCCTTTCAATGTCCTGCCTGTCCGGTCGCCGGCGTGCCCCGCACCCGCAGCACGCAGTCCCGCAGCAGCCGGGCCCCCTCGGCCAGGCGTGGACCGGGGCGCACCAGCGCATCCAGGTCCGGCCCGTCGAACAGGCACACACGTCCCTCGCGCAGGGCCGGCAACCTGCTCCAGCCCGGTCTGGCCCGCAGCGCTGCCAGCCCCTGCCGCTGCGGATCACTGATCACGAACAGCTGCGGGTCTGCCTGCAGCGCCCATTCGCGGCTCATCGGCACGAAGGGGGCGGAGCCGGTCGGCACGACGTTCGCCAGCCCCAGCAGCGCCAGCGTCTCGCCCAGGAAGGAATCCGGCCCGGCCAGCCAGGGGGCCGGATCGATCTCCACCCAGGTGCGCAGACCACGGTCGCGCGTCGGCAGGGATTCTGCCAGATCGTGCAGCTCGCGGCGGATGTTCTCCCAGACCTGCTGGGCACGCGCCGGCGGCAGGCCCAACACCCGGGCCAGCCGCGCCAGCGTGTTGGCCACGTCGGCATGCCGCTGCGGCGACAGCACCAGCACCGGAACACCCAACCGCTCCAGCTGCTTCACCAGCGGGCCATCACCGGCCATCAGCACCAGATCCGGCCGCAGGGCTGCCACCGCTTCCACGTTGAAGCTGCCCAGGCTCCCCAGATGGGGCAGCTTCGTCACCGATTCCGGCCAGTTGGAAAAACGGTCCACCCCCACCAGCCGATCGCAAGCCCCCAGCACGCAGACCGATTCGGTCAGCGTCGGCGACAGCGACACAAGCCGTACAACCTGAGCAGGCGGAGCCAGCTCCCGTCCCCGGTCATCGACGACCGAACTCGCCGGCCCTCCCGCCGCATCCACGCCGGCGGCCTGTGCTGCCCACATCCACGCAAACCCGACCAGCGCCAGCAGTCCCGCCAGCCACCGTTGCCCGGCCCTGGCCAAGCCCATCCCGCTCCGGGTCATTCCACATTTCCCCCGCAATCGATGTTGAAACAACGCTTTACGTTCTTGGCTACTTGGCATTAGGTAAATTTTCTGACATTATCGACAATTGGTAACACGATGTTCCCATTCGCTACAAACAACTGAACGAACAACAAAGGCCCCGAGGCCTTCCCGCCGGCTGCAGCGGTCGCCAGGAACCACTGCCCTGACCTGTTTACCCAGCGCCGTCGGTACCCGGGAACCTCTCCTTGTCGATCCGATCCGGTCCATTGTGCCGGATCCCGCTCCGTGGCACCTGAATGCTGCGGGCGGACCCTTGCTCTTGTATCGGATTTGTCATGATCACCCGTTTCCTTGCCGCCCGCCGGACTGCCTATCGTCCACAGGTGCAGGCCCGCCAGGACGCTCTACGCAATGAAAAGCTTGCAGCATCCGGCCTGTCGCATCCGCAGCGACGCAGTCTGCTGCGTCGTGCCGGCGCGTGGCTGCTTGCACCGGCCTGCATCGCCGGCAGCACGGCCCTCGTGCTGGACATGCTGACGATGCCGGCCACGGCAGCACAGAATCGCCATTTCCCCGACAATACCCAGCTGGGACGGATCCGCTTCGGCCAGTTTCCCGATGCCACGCTCAATGGCAAGCCCGTCCGGCTGGGGCCGGGCGCGCGGATCCTGAACCAGGACAACCTCATCGTTCCGCCCATCGCCGTCCACGGCAAGAGCTACGTGGTCGGCTATGTCGCGGACACGATGGGCATGATCATGACCGTCTGGATCCTGAGCGAAGAGGAATACCGGGCACTGCGCAGGCAGCGCGGCCGCTGATCCGGCCACGCCATCGGGCAGGTCGGGCCACACCACCCGCTTCATGCTGCCGGCACCGCTCCCCGGTTCCCGCCGTCCCAGGCTCCGGACATTTCCGGATGACAGGGCAACCGCACGACGGCCCCTGCCTGTTACGGAAGGACCCGGCCACGGGGCTCCGGCAACCCCATGCCGCAGGCCCCGTCCGGGTCTTCGCAAGGACACGACTGCATGAGCCGAAAACTCTACCTGCGCACCTTCGGGTGCCAGATGAATTCCTACGACAGCGAACGGATGGCCGACCTGCTGGCCGAGACCGAGGGCGCCGAGCTGACGGACGACCCGAACGAGGCCGACATCGTCCTGTTCAACACCTGTTCCATCCGCGAGAAGGCCCAGGAGAAGGTCTTCTCCGACCTGGGCTACTTCCGGGCCATGAAGGCGGCCCGACCCGAACTGATCATCGGCGTGGGAGGCTGCGTGGCCAGCCAGGAAGGTGAGGCCATCGTCGCGCGCGCGCCCTTTGTCGACGTGGTCTTCGGTCCGCAGACCCTGCACCGCCTGCCCGAACTCATCGACCGGCGTCGCCAGACCGGCCACTCGCAGGTCGACATCCGCTTTCCCGAGATCGAGAAGTTCGACGCCCTGCCGCCGCCGCGCAAGGTGGGCGCCAGCGCCTTCGTCTCCATCATGGAAGGCTGCAGCAAGTACTGCAGTTTCTGCGTGGTGCCGTACACCCGCGGCGAGGAGATCTCCCGCCCCTTCGAGGACGTGCTGTCCGACGTGATCACCCTGGCCGAACAGGGCGTGAAGGAAGTGACGCTGCTGGGCCAGAACGTCAACGCCTATCTGGGCCAGGTGGAAGGCTTCGACGCCCCGGCCGACTTCGCCACGCTGCTCGACTACATTCACGACATCCCGGGCATCGAGCGCATCCGCTACACCACCTCGCACCCGCGCGAGTTCACCGAACGGCTGATCGACGCCCACGCCCGGCTGCCCAAGCTGGCGCCGCTGGTGCATCTACCCGTGCAGTCGGGCTCCGACCGCATCCTGGCCGCCATGAAGCGCGGCTACACGGCGCTGGAATACCGTTCCATCGTGCGCCGCCTGCGCGCTGCCAGCCCCGGCATCGGACTCACCACCGACTTCATCGTGGGCTTTCCCGGCGAGACCGAGGCCGATTTCCTGAAGACGCTGAAGCTGGCCGAGGATCTGGCCTACGACGACGCCTACTCGTTCATCTACAGTCCCCGTCCCGGCACCCCGGCCGCCAACCTGCAGGACGACACCCCGCACGAGGAGAAGGTCGAGCGGCTGCAGCGCCTGCAGGCCGTGGTCCAGCAAAGTTCGCTGGCCATTGCCCGCGGCATGGTGGGCTCGCGCCAGCGCGTGCTGGTCGAAGGCCCGTCGCGCAAGGATGCCAGCGAACTGTCGGGCCGCTGCCCCAACAACCGCATGGTCAACTTCCCCGGCGCGCCCGAGCTCATCGGCCAGCTGATCGACGTGGACATCACCTCTGCCATGAGCCACACGCTGCGGGGAGAACCTGTGGCCGAGCAGCTGCCCGAGGTGCTGGCCCGGGCAGCCGCCGAGCGCCATGCCCAGGTCGGTCTGGACGCCCGGGAAGTGGTCCGCCCGCGCGCGGCCTGAACATCATGAAGCGACCGGGGTCCGGGCAGCTGCGGTGGATGACGGCGCTTGCGCTGGCCTTGAGTGCATCCACCCCATGGGCACAGGGCGCCGAGAACGTTGCGGCCAGACACGCCGGCACGCCGAAAACCCTGACGGAGACAGCCGCTCCCCAGCAAGGTACGCAGCCCCCCGCAGCCGCACCGGAAGGCAGCTTCTCTGCCCTGCCCGCCCTGCTGCAGCAGGCACGCACCCTGCTGCCCGACCAGCCCGAGGCCGCCTGGCGGCTGCTGGAGCCGCAGACCTGGCACTACGCCGGCAGCCGCGACTTCGACTACCTGCTGGGTGTGGCCGCCCTGGACAGCCACCGCGCCAGCGAAGCCGTGATGGCCCTGGAACGGGTGCTGAACAACCATCCCGACGACATCCCCGCCCGCACCGAACTGGTACGCGCCTACCTCGCGCTGGGTGAACGACAGAGCGCCCACGAGGCCCTGCAGCAGCTGCTGCAGGCACAGGCACTGCCCGACGACGCCCGGCAGAGCATCCAGCGCTACCTGGACATCATCAGCCGCCAGCCCCAGGCCGCCAACCGGCGCTGGCAGCTGACAGCCAACCTCACTGCGGGCCACGACAGCAACGTCAACGCAGGCAGCACCCGCTCGCGCTGGGTCGTCGACGACGGCCAGGTGCTCACCCCGCTGGCCGAGAACCGCCCCCAGTCCAGCCCCTTCCTGGAGCTGGGCCTACAGTTCCAGCACTCCCTGCCGCTTTCCGACACCCTGGTCTGGAGCAACGGCCTGCAGGGCAGCCAGCGCATGAACACCCGCCAGCATCCGCAGGACACGGGCATGCTGGGCGCCAGCAGCGGTCTGGCCTGGACCCGGGGTGCCCATCGCCTGTCGGCTGCCCTGAACCTGCAGCAGATGTGGCTGCACGGCCATCGCTTCCGTCGCGCCAGCGGCGTGCTGGCCCAGTGGCAGTTCGATCCCGATCCTCGCCACCAGCTGGGCCTCTACGCCCAGCTCTTCCGGCTGGACTTCGACGACCAGCCGCTGCGTGATGCCCGCCGCACCGTGCTGGGGCTCACCTGGGCGCACGCCCTGGCCGATCCGGGCAACACGGTCCTCATCGCCAACCCCTACGGCGGCCAGGAAAGCCCGCGACAGTCACTGCCTGTGCTGGACTTCCGCCTGGCCGGCCTGCGTCTGGGCCTGCAGCGCGACCTGGGTGCCGGCTGGCGCGGCAACCTGGGCGTACAGTGGGAAGAACGCCGCCACCGTGGCCCCGACCCACTCTTTGGGCGCACCCGCCATGACCGGCAGCTGGACCTGCGCCTGGGCGCCGAATACCCGATCGGCCCGCATCTGCTGATCAACCCCCAGCTGCTGCACACGCGCAACCACGCCACCCTCGCCCCCAACGACTTCCGGCGCACCCAGCTGCTGGTGGATGTCCAGTATCGGTGGTGAGGGAACGCGCTGAGGCACTGAAGTGTTGAAGGTGCTGAAGCACTGATCGACTCGATTGGACACCTGGCTGAACCCTTGGGCTTTCACGCCCCCCTGTTGCCGCTGACCCACACAGGCCGCCACCGCCCCCTCCGGAATCCGCCATTCATTCCGGGTCGCCGCCGCATCCATCGCCCACCACCGATCAGCGGGCGGCCAGCGTCGATTGCCGGCCCGAACGCCCCTGCCCGACTGCCTCCGCCACACCCACAATGACCGCCGCGTCCTTCATGCCTCGTGGCGGCTCCTCTCTTGGCGGAACTTCCTCATCAGCCTCTGTCGTTTCCGGACACCAGCCCCCGTGGCACCCCGCGTGCCGCTGCTGGCGGCTTCCGCACGCCCGAAGCCCATGAAGAATCCATCACCGACGGACAGGAGCCCGAACAGCGACCCGTTCGCCAGGAACGCCTGACGCACCTCGCTCCCGATGCACACGCACCCCGCGCTTGCACGACGGACAGCCAGCGCCCGGGCCCGTTGCGCGGCCACTGGCTGCTGCACCTCGGCCTGCCCCTGCTCGTGCTGGCCATGCCGCCCGGACACACGCCCGCCCTCGCGCAGCCCAGCGGACTGCCTGCGCCCACCCCAGCCGCCGCTGTACCTGCCACCATCGCCGGACGCCTGATCATGGCCAGTGGCGACGTGCGGATCGTTGATGCCAGCGGAAACGCAACGTCGCCCGCCACAAACGGACAGACGACACCATCGGGCCGCCCCGCCCGCACGGGAGACTGGCTGCAGCCCGGCCAGATGGTCGTCACCGGCAGCCACGGTCGCGCCCAGATCCGCTTCCGTGACGGCGCGCTGATCTCGCTGCAGCCCGAATCCCGCTTTCGCATCGACCAGTACGCCTACGGCGAAACGAAACAGCGCGGCTTCTACAGCCTGCTGGAAGGCACCCTGCGCGCCATTTCCGGCGCCATCGGCAAGAAGAATCCCGACGACTTCCGGCTGGACACGCCCACCGCCACCATCGGCATCCGCGGCACCGAGTTCCTGGTGCAGGAAATCCACTGCGCCCCCAGCTGCAAGCCCGGCCAGCAGGATGGCCTGAACGTCGCCGTCAGCCACGGACGTGTCCTCGTCTTCAACGGCGCGGGCGCCATCGACCTGTCGGCCGGCCGCGCCACCTGGGTGGCCTCGGCCAGCTCGCGTCCGCAACCCACGACCCGCCGACCGGTCATCAGCGCACCGCCCACACAGCAGCAGAAAGAAGAAGAGCAGCAGGCCGAGCAGCCGTCCCAGGCCAGCGAAGAAACCGCCGCCAGCTCTTCAAACAGCGGTGACGAAGACACTCGTCAGGAAAGCACGACCGCCAGCGATCAGGGCAGCGCGCACGATCAGGGCAGCACTCACGCATCGGATCCGGCCGAATCGCCGTCCACCGATGCCGGCACGCAGGACGCCCATGCCGCTTCCAATGACGGTGCACAAAGCAGTGCCTCCGGCCAGCAAGCAGCCAGCGCCACGACCCTGAGCCCCAAGGCCAGCACCTTGGTCACGGCAGCCTCGGCCAGCACCAGCACTACGGCTTCCATGAACGGCAGCCTTGCGGCACATCCAGGACCGCTGAGCGCCCCCGCCCTGAGCCTGCCCGGCGTCGAGCGAAGCAGCCGCACGCCCGCGCCAGCCCCCGTCTCGTCGCCCCGTCCCGAAGCACGCCCCCAGCCTTCCCCCGCCCCGGGCAGACGCCCTGCAACGCCGGTCTCGCAACCGACCACCGATGCGTCAGCCGAGCAACCGTCGCGCCCCAAGTCAGACGCCCCCACACCGGCACCGGCTCCCGCTGCGACACCCGCGGCAGATACGGCACCGGCACCAGCACAGC
>CAUVLK010000050.1:0-10422 GCA_963552635.1 uncultured Lautropia sp.
ATAAGCCCCGCCTGGATGAGATCATCCAGTTCAATGCTGGAAGGCAGGCGCGCGGCCATCTGCACAGCCACGCGGCGCACCATCTTCCCATAGCGTTCGATGACGGAATCGCGATCAAGCGTTCCGCGCGGGGTATACATCGATTGCATCTCCGGTTTCAATGTGCCACCCCGCCAGGAAAACCGTTCTCTTCCAGCGAAGGCATGCCTGCACCGGACCATGAGGACCACTGGAACTGTGCCAGCTCTGCCAGCGACAGTCCCGACCAGGTGCGCAGTCCGGTCTCATCGCGGCAGCTACCCACCACGACATCAAGCTGCACGCTGAGAAAACGTCGAGCGCATCCTGCCAGGTTCAGGAAGTTTTCCCGGCCCCGAGCCACCTGCTCCACGTCGACGAAAAGCACGCCGAAGCGTCGGATTCCGGTGGTGGCGGCAATGTGCTTGATCTTGGCATATTGCGCCATCATTGCATCACGTCGATGACTGAGGATCAGCAGGAGCCGATCGCCGGCCTGTGCATGCACCCAGCGCGCCATTTCCACCGGATCATCCAGCCAGAAGAGAAGCTCCTCCTCTCCCGAGGCATCGGCCTCGCCGGCATGGGTATGGCGCAGCCACTGGTGCAGCGCCCTGCGATCCACGACCCGCATGCGTGCGTCCTCGGGTCCGGCTGCCGCCGCCATCTGTCCGATGAAGACCCGTGCCTGGGCCTCCGGCACCAGACACCCCGCCGGGATCAGGCGGGAGCGTTCGGTCCTGAACAGGCGTCGCAATCCGGCCGCCTGGTCCACGGCTGCGTCAAACATGGGAACCCTCGAACAGGTTGCGCAGTTCGTTGTCGGTCGTGGACAAGGCCGGGAAGCGGGCCACAGCCTGTCGATCCAGAGCCATTTCCACCAGGCGCCCGAAGTTCACGGCGTGATAGTCTTCGGGAACGCGCTGGCCATCGGCATACCCCAGGAGCGGCAGACGGTGACGCACCAGAGCATCCAGGCAGGCCCCCAGCCCCACGGCCTCGTCCACCTTGGACAGCAGCACACCAGCCGTGTCGCGCGCACCGAAGGCGCCCAGCACTTCCTCCAGACTGCCCGGCTGAGCTGCAGCGTTCATCACCAGAACGCGTCGCACCTGCGAAACTTCCAGTGCGGAGGTCAGCTGTCCCACGCGGTCGTCGCGCTGACCGATGCCTGCGGTATCGATCAGCACCAGCCGGCAACCTTCATGCTCCTTCAGCAGGCGTTGCAGCACCTCGCGGTCCTGCGCCACCTGCACCGGCACGCCCAGCATCCGGCCAAAGGCCCGCAGCTGTTCCTGTGCACCGATCCGGTAGACATCCGCCGTGATCAGGGCCAGCGAACGCGGCCCATGACGCAGCACGTGATGAGCCGCAATCTTGGCAATGCTGGTGGTCTTGCCCACCCCCGTGGGACCGATCAGCGCAAACACGCCGCCGGCATCGAAAAGCGTCCGGTCTTCACCCAGGGTCAGACCCACCCCCTGGTTCACGCCGGCCAGTGCACGCATCAGCATCTGGCGCAGCCATTCGTCGGCCTGCGCATCGGCATAGTCCGACGGCAACAGTTCCACCAGGGTACGCGCCAGCATGGGCGAGAAGTGGCAACCCAGCAGGTTGCGCAGGAGACGCATCTGGCCCGGCCGCCGACGGGTAGCCTCGAACCATCCCATGCCCGACGTGGCCCAGGCCTCACGCGCGTCCTCGGCCGTACCGGCCACGGCGGTATCGCCCGGCAGGGACAGCACCGGCCAGTCGGTGGCTGGGCCCGCCAGCGTGGAGGACAGCGACAGCGGCGAAGAGGCGCCAAAGCCGGCCAAGGCTGCCTCTGCCTCAGCCTGCCCTTCCGCAGCGGCCCCCGCTTCTTCCATCTCGTGCCACAGACGGCGACGACGGCCGATGCCCAACATGCGGCGTGCGGAGTCCACCATCTGCCACAGGCGGGAACGGGGATGGGCTCGGGCATGCTCTGCAGCGGCCTGAGCATTCGTGATCGCAGCCTGGGGATTTGCATCAGTCCGGGAGGCCGGCATGGACGGCGAAGCGACCGTACCGGCAGCCGTGGCATGCGGGATCCCGGTCACGCTCCCCGGAGCGGCACTGCCCGATGCAGCACCCGCTTCTGTCCCTGGCATGACAACTCCACCCAGAAAACTGTTCTGCCCGGAAGCAGCCGACGTGCTGCCAGGCATCTGCAATGCCGAGAGGTCGATGGGGATGCCCTGTCGCTGCTGCTGCAGCAATGCAGCAAAGTCGGGCAGCGGCGTTTCCGGCACGCTGCTTGCGCTGCCGTCGGTCACGTCTGCCGTGGAAGATGCCTGCGCACGGTCGTCCGTCTGGTCGCGGGCAGCCGTGTCTGCGCCCGCAGCCTCGCCGGAACGGGCAGCGCCGCTGGCCTTCTCGGCCTGCTGCTGTTGACGCAGGCGCTGGAACTCCAGCGTACTGAGCTCGCCCTGTGCTTCAGGCGCCTTGGCCTGAGGCAATGGTTCGGCCACCACGGCATCGTTGGCGGCTGCCAGCTTCAGGTCGGCCCCGGCGGCGGACAGGTACTGCGGCAGCGGTGCGTCCCCTGCCATGGCGGCCACAACGACCTCGGGTGTTTCCAGAACCGTGGCTGCTGGTGGATTGATCTCGTCGGCATTGGCCGCCACCGGCACAGCCGGGGCCGCGCTCTCTTCCTGCACAGCCGTGCGACGCTTGCGTCCTTTCTTCCGGGGGGCAGGCTGTTCTGCCGTGGCGTCGGCCGCGGTCTTTCCGGCTGCTTTCGGCGCGACCGTCGCGGTGGCGGCATCCGGCGCTTCCACAGCCGGCCCAGCCTCCTTGACCACCTCCGACGCCGGCGCCGTAGTGCTCTTGTCCGTCGAAGCCGGTGTGGCCGCAGAGACCACAGGGGCCGCCGTGGTCGCAGTGGCCGCAGCGACTGTCTTTTCAGCCGTTGCGGCCACGGCGGGTGCCGTCGGGCGCGGTTCAACACTGGCGGTACGGCTCTCGGTACCGTTGGCTGCCGTACGGCCAGAGGCGGCCAGTGCGTTGATGCTGGCCGAGACCTGCTCCAGGGCGCGGCGACGACGGGCCGAGCGCGCCATCGGCACCACGACCGTCACCTGCACTTCATCACCGACGGCATCGCTGTCCAGGATGTCGACATCGCCACCGAAGCGTGCCTTGGCCTGGGCGATGGCCTCCCGCATGGTGCGGCCACTGAAGGTCATGGTTTTCATCGATTGCTCCCGATCAGTTGACCGATACGGATGGTGTGGGTATCAGGAATTTCAGCGTGTGCCAGCACACGAAGGCGCGGTGCAGCCTTGCGCACCATGGCGGCCACCTGCGGACGGATCCGGTCCGGCACCAGCAGACAGGCCGGCTGGCCCAGTGCTTCCTGCTGCTGGCAGATCCGGGCAGCCTCGGTCGCCAGGAAATCCGCCACCGAAGGATCCAGCGCCCCATTGGATCCGGGGCCGAACGACTGCATCAGCAGCGATTCCAGTGCAGGATCCAGCGCGGCCACCGACAGGTCGGCGGACGGCCCGAAGATGCCCTGCACGATGGCAGGCGCCAGGGCGACCCGAACTTCGCGGGTAAGCTCGCCCGGATCCTGGATCTTAGCGCCATGCTCGGCCAGCGACTCCACGATGGTCTTGAGGTCGCGGATATGGACAGACTCTTCCAGCAGGTTCTGCAGCACCTTCTGGAACATCGGAATCGGCACCAGCTTGGGCACCACTTCCTCGACCAGCTTGGGCGAGTACTGCGCCAGATGATCCAGCAGCTGCTGCACCTCGCCACGCCCCAGCAGGCGCCAGGCGTAGAGCTGCATCAGATGGTGCAGATGCGTGGCCACCACGGTGGAGGCATCCACCACGGTGTAGCCGGCCGCCTGCGCCATGTCCTTCTCCGAAGACTGGATCCAGTAGGCATTCAGTCCGAAGGCCGGATCGCGGGTCTGCATGCCATTCAGGCGCACGTCGGCATGACCGGGGTCGATGGCCAGCCACATGCCCGGATAGGCCTCACCGGTACCCACCGTCACGCCCTTCAGGCCGATGCGATAGTTGTTCGGACGCAGGTCGAGCTGGTCACGCACATGAACCGGCGGCGGCAGGAAACCGATTTCCTGGGCAAACTTGCGGCGCACGCCCTTGATGCGCATCAGAAGGTCGCCACCGTTGGACTTGTCCACCAGCTGGATCAGCTTGTAGCCCACTTCCAGGCTCAGGATGTCCACCGGCTGCACGTCCTCCCAGGAGGCGTCACCGTCGCCAGCGGCGGCCGGCACCACTTCCTCGGCCGATGCCGGAGCCTCCTTGGCCGCCACCGACAGCTTGAAGGAGACATAGCCCAGCATGGCAGCCAGCGACAGGAAGGCGATGTGCGGCATGCCCGGGATCACGCCCAGAACACCCACGATGAGCGCCACCAGGCCCAGTGCACGCGGCAGCGAGAACAGCTGGCTGGCAATCTGCTTGCCGATGTCATCGTTGCCGTCACCCACGCGCGAGACCAGCAGACCGGCCGCCACCGAGATCACCAGCGACGGCACCTGGGCCACCAGCGCATCACCGATGGCCAGCAGCACGTAGTTGTTGGCAGCCGTGGCCAGCGGCAGGCTGTGCTGCACCACCCCGATAAGGAGACCGCCCACCAGGTTGATCACCAGGATCAGGATGCTGGCGATGGCATCGCCCCGCACGAACTTCGACGCACCGTCCATCGAGCCATAGAAGTCGGCCTCACGGCTCACTTCCTGACGGCGACGGCGTGCCTCGGCCTGGTCGATCTGACCGGCGTTCAGGTCGGCATCGATGGCCATCTGCTTGCCTGGCATGGCATCCAGGGCAAAGCGCGCCGACACCTCGGCAATACGTCCTGCGCCCTTGGTGACCACCATGAAGTTGATCACCGTGAGAATGGCAAACACGATGATGCCCACCGCGTAGTTGCCGCCGATCAGGAAGTTGGCGAAGGCCTCGATCACCTTGCCGGCCGCATCGGTACCGGTGTGGCCATGCAGCAACACGGCGCGGGTTGAGGCCACACTCAGCGACAGCCGCATCAGCGTCGTCACCAGCAGCACCGTCGGAAACACCGCAAAGTCCAGCGCCTTCACCGTGTACACCGCCACCAGCAGCACCAGCAGCGAGGATGCAATATTGAAGGTGAACAGAAAATCCAGCACCGGCGCGGGCAACGGCAGCAGCATCATGGCCAGCACGACCACGGCCAGCATCGGTACCGCCAGCGAAGACAATGGCGGCAGCGGCACCTCCTGCCCGGCAATGCGCAGCTGGGTGGGCAGCCGCAGCCAACCCCTTCCCGGTGCCATGCCCTGGCCGCTGTCCGTCAATGGCGCGCTCATGCGTGTTTACCCTTTTCAGAATGCTTCGGATCCATCTCCGTCGGGACCGGCAGGTCGACCGGCGCCTGCGGCGCCGTCGAACGACCCGGAATCCAGCGCTTGAGCTGGTAGACATAGACCAGCACCTGGGCCACGGCCACGTACAGCGCCTGCGGGATCTCCTGATCCAGCTCCACATGCGCGTACAGCGCCCGTGCCAGCGGCGGGGCCGACAGCACCGGAACGCCCGACTCGCGCGCGATGGCCTGAATGCGCATCGCCAGCTCGTCCAGCCCCTTGGCCACGACGCGCGGCGCCCCCCCGGCTGCCTCGTCATAACGGATTGCCACCGCATAATGCGTCGGGTTGACCACCACGATGTCCGCCGATGGGACCGCCGACAGCATCCGCCGACGAGCGGCCTCACGTTGTCGCGAACGTATCTGTCCCTTCAGCTGGGGGTCCCCTTCCGACTCGCGGTGCTCCCGCTTGGCCTCGTCCCGGGTCATTCGCAGGTCGGCCCGGTGGCGGAACCACTGGAACGGCACGTCGAAGAGCGCCAGCGCGAAGAGCAGGAGCATCGAGAGCCCCAGCCCGCCCACCACCAGCGCCATGGCATGCCCCACCGAGCCTGCCAGGGACCCATGCGAGAGCGCCGCGAACTCGGGGAAACGGTCCATGGCATACCAGCTGCCGATGGCCCCCAGCAGGCTGGCCAGCAACGACAGCTTCAGAAACTCGACCAGGTTCCGGAGCGAAAAGATGCGCTTGAGGCCGCTGGCCGGATTGATGCGCGAGACCTTGACACCCAGCGCCTTGACGCTGAGGTTGAAGCCGCCGGGAATGGTGCTGGCGGCAATGGCGGCCGCACAGACCGACAGCAGGATGGCCAGCGTGCGCCAGCCCAGATCACCAAAATGCGCCAACGTCGGTTGCAGCGCATCCAGAAAGTACAGCCGCACCTGGCCATCAAAGGCGAAGGTGCTGGCCATCAGCCGTCGCATGCCGTCGGCCAGCGACGGGCCCATCAGGGCAAGCGCCCCCATGCCGGCCCCCATCACCAGCAGGTGCGCCACATCCCGCGAACGGGGAACGTTACCCTCTTCGCGTGCCTTCCTCAGGCGCTGCTCCGAAGCAGGTAACTGGCGATCTTCCTTGCTGGTCTCGGCCATTGAATGCGGGCTTCATGACGACGATGCCCGCATTATCAGGAAGGGCCTGCCCCGCTCATGCCCGGATAAAGCCGGGAAACCGCGACCGTTTCAGGCCCGCGAAACACCGGCGGCAGGCGCCGCCGGCTGGACGGCAGCCACGGAGAATCAGGGCGCCTTGGCCGGCTGGACAGCCCCCACGGCAGCCGCTTCGCGGATGCTCTGCGCCGCGCTCTCCTCGTCGGAGGTCGTCATCTCGGTACCGCCCAGGATGCGTGCCTGTGCCGCTTCGTTCAGCACCACGATGGCAATGCGCCGGTTCATCGGGTCATTGGGGTTGGTCTTGTCCAGCGGGACCACGGCACCCAGCCCCTGTACCCGCAGGATCTTGTTCGGGTCCATGCCCCCCTGCACCAGCTCACGCCGCGACGAGTTGGCACGTTCGGTGGAAAGCTCCCAGTTGGAATAGCCGCCGGTGGCCCCGCCAGCATAGGGGGTCGCATCGGTATGGCCGCTGAGACTGACGGGATTCTCCACCTCGTTGAGCAGCTTGCCGATGGTACGCATGAGATCCCGCATGTTGGGCGAGAGCACCGTGCTCTTGCCCGAGGCAAACAGCGGCTTCTTGCTGGCATCCACGATCTGGATGGACAGACCGTCCACCGTCATCTCCAGACGGATCTGATCACGCAGGGCCTCCAGCGCCGGTACCTGCATGATGGATGCCTCCAGACGCTCCTTCAGCTTCTGAAGCTTCACGTCCTTCTTCGAGTCCTTGCCCTTGGTGATGCCCTTGTTGACCTGGCCGTCCTTGCGCGTCAGGTCGGTGCCGCCACCCGGCACCGGCGCCGTGGCATCCCCGACCCCGCTGCCACCGATCAGCGACAGCTTGAGCGGCTGCTGGAAGTACTCGGAGATGCCCTTCAGCGTGTTCTCACTGGCCGAACTCAGCAGCCACATCAGCAGGAAGAAGGCCATCATCGCCGTCACGAAGTCGGCATAAGCGATCTTCCAGGCGCCACCGTGGTGGCCATGCGCAGCCTTCTTGATCCGCTTGACGACGATCGGCTGGGCTTTCTTGGCGGCAGGACCCGACATGGCTTACGCCCTCTTCTGCTTGACGTGGCCTTCCAGCTCGGCAAATCCGGGCCGTTCGGTGGAATAAAGCACCTTGCGACCAAACTCCACACAGATGGCCGGCGCATAGCCCTGCATGCTGGCCAGCAGCGTCACCTTCACGCACTGCAGCTCCTTGGCCGCCTCGTTGGTCTTCTGCGTCAGCACGTCTGCCAGCGGCCCCACGAAGCCATAGGCCATCAGAATGCCCAGGAAGGTACCCACCAGGGCGTGTGCAATCATCTCGCCCAGAATGGCTGGCGGCTGACCCACCGAACCCATGGTGTGCACCACACCCATCACGGCCGCCACGATCCCGAAGGCCGGAAGACCGTCGGCCATCTTCTGGATGGAATGGGCGGGCACCATCGCTTCGTGATGGTGGGTCTCCATTTCATTGTCCATGAGGTTCTCGATCTCCAGCGCATTGAGGTTGCCGGAAATCATCATCCGCAGATAGTCGGTGACGAACTCGATCAGGTGATGGTCGGCCAGCAGATCCGGGTAGCGTGAGAACAGCGGGCTGCTCTCGGGCTGCTCCACATCGTTCTCGATGGCCATCAGGCCTTCCTTGCGTGCCTTGGACAGGATGTCGTAGAGCATGGCCATCACGGACAGGTAGCGCTCCTTGGTGTATTTGGATCCCTTGAACACCGAGGGAAGCGCCGCCATGCAGGCCTTCAGGTCCTTGCCGGGGTTGGCCACGATGAAGGCGCCAAAGGCCGCGCCACCGATCATCAGCAGCTCCAGCGGCTGGAACAGCGCACTGACGTGGCCACCCGCCATTGCATAACCGCCAATGACGGACGCGACCACGACGATGTATCCGATGATGACAAACATGTTGTGTATCCCTTGACTGGTTCACACCGGGCATGAGCCCGGGGCTCCCCTCCTTTTCGGTCGATACTCACCATTCTTGAGCATCGCCCTGCCCTGCGGCACCGATGACGGCCAGACGGGCACCCAGCAGGAACGGGCGTCAGGTCGGACACCTTGCAGGAGCAACGGACATCAGGTGAACACGTTCAGGCATGATCCAGGGTCGCATTCCCCGAGCCCCAGGAAACGCCCATGAAAAAAGGCATTCTTCAGGATCCCGAAGGATCCGTCCGAATGCCCAAAAATGCTTCGCATGTTCCGTGCTGACGCACCTTGCCCTTCACGCACTGATCCGAACCCTCGGATCGGTGAAGATTGAATGGAGGTGGCCAGCCAACCGGAATGCAGTCCGGCCTGTCAGTGGATTGCGCCCGCCTTGCGTGCCTTGCCCGCACGGGCCGGCGGCTCACACAATCCGCATACGAAGCGGTCTTCCAGCTCATAAGGATGGTTGATGAACTGGCCCTTGCAGCGCCGACACTGCATGGCCGTCACCAGACCGCTGTCGATGAAGCGCACCAGCCGCCAGGCGCGGGTGAGGCTGAGCATGGGTTCCACCCCGTAGCTCTTCACTTCAGCGGTATACAGCTCATACGCCTTGACGATCGCGTCCGAATCATCGATGGGCGCGCTTTTCATCAGGTACGTGTGAATGTTGTAGAACAGGGAGGCGTGGATGTTGGGCTGCCACGTCATGAACCAGTCGGTCGAGAACGGCAGCTGCCCCTTGGAAGGCGACTTGCCCGCCACCTCCTTGTACAGCTTCAGCAGCCGCTCATAAGGCAGATTGGTTTCCGACTGCAGCATCTGCAGTCGTGCCCCCAGCTCGATCATCCGGATCGCCTTGACGATCTGGCGACTGTCTTCCAGAAGACTACGCGCGCTCATCGAGCGTCTCCTCGAATCGTCCCGAACGCAGGATGGCAGCGTGCAGTCGCGACGCACTGCGCTCACCGCCCTCTTCCTGAACACCTTCACCGTGGTCAGCCAGAAGCGACCACAGCATGGCGTCATCGAAGCGGAAGCGGCACAGCAGCATGTTGCCCTGGGCAATGCGCATCATCTGCGCCGGCGATAACTGGTCAAGCAGATCGGCCACCTCTTCGGACAACCCCAGGCGGTAAAGCGCCTGGACCCGATCCGTCCGGATCAGCGATTGTGCAAGGATCAGATAGGAAAGGTTCGTCTCTCTGATCTCTGCAAGGATTCGGTCTTCGTTCATACCTGCTCTTTCCTGAATGTCGGCGTTTCAGAAGTGGCTGGGTGGCTGCGCACCCGGCATGGAGCAGACTATGAACCCGGGCTCGGGCCATCGCCCACTGCAGGCCGACCAGCGGAACGAGCGGCTCCCGGCCTGTTCGGAGCACATCCGGACAGGCAAGAAAATCACCAAGCGCACTCATCGGGCGCGGCTGTCCGTTGGCCCCGGCTGCCCGATGCGGGCCCGCCACAGCCCGGGACGATCGGCACGAGCCGTCGCATGAATGGCTGCCCGACCACCCACGGGGCAAGAGTGTCCGGCAAGCAACAGGGCGTTGCAGCCTGCCGACAGCCACAGAGAGAAGGAGACACCGTCATTCTGACCAGCTCTCGCCCCACCCAAAGCGCCGAAAAGCCGGACTTCATGCCGGACACAACACCCGAAGCGACACACGCGAGCACACGAACCGGCGTGCAAAAGCGCACACCGCCCTCCCGGTTGCGGATCGACGGTTGCCTTCGGAGCCCGAACGGCCTGTTTCGGTCTTAAAGCAACACTTTTCGGAGTCGATATTCATGGCAACGGGAACGTTTCCCGCCGTCCTAACCGAATGCGGGAAAAGGACAAACCCTCTCCTCACCTCATGGAGTCTGAATCATGGCAGTCATCAACACCAACATCATGTCGCTCAACGCTCAGCGCAACCTGAGCGCCACGCA
>CAUVLK010000051.1:0-10271 GCA_963552635.1 uncultured Lautropia sp.
GCCAGCAGGTTGCCTTCGGTGCGTGCGGTGATCAGCGCCAGCACGGCAGGTGTTGCCTGCTGCTTCTGGGCGGCCAGCCGCTCGGTCACCCACTTGCCCATGGCGCCCGCGTCGATGCGCGGTGTCTCCACCCACAGCATCTGTTTGGCCAGGGCCTCGAACCAGGCCGTGCTGGTGGTGGCGCGCTCCAGATGGGCACTGGAGACCAGCACGCGGGTGCCCTCGTCCAGGCGGGGCAGCAGCTCGCGCAGCGCATCACCCAGTTCACGGGTGGGCTTGGTGTTCAGGCGAAGATCGATCAGTCGCTGGCTGGCAAAGAGCGACGTGGACTGGGTGGCCTCGACGAGCCGGCTGCGGTCGAAGCGTGCATCGACGTCCAGCACCTCGCGCTCCTCGAAGCCCAGCTTGCGGGCCCTGGCACGCACCAGGTCTGCTGCCTCGATGACCAGCAGCAGCTCGTCGCCGCTGACCCAGGTCAGCGGCGGCAGGCCCTGGCCGATGGCCTGGCGCAGCTGCGCAGGCGTGCTGATGCGTTGGCCCATGGGACGGGCGCTTACTCTGCCGGCCGGATGGCTGCCAGCCGCCACAGCAGCTGATGGGCCATGTCGTTGCTCATGTCCCGAAAGAGCATGGCTTCCTCGTCGGCCCGAGCCGTGAGCTGGTTGTCCGCGTTGGAGATCTCGCGGCGCAGCGTGATCTCGCTCTCGGGGATCAGGTCGTTGCCCTTGGCATCCTCGACACGGAAGCGCAGCCGCAACCGCAGCTCGTATTCGCGGGCGCGCCCTTCGGAGGAGTAGGCGACGACCTCGCGCTCGGGCACTTCCTGCAGGATCATCAGCCGGGCCTCGGCCTTCTTCGGGTCGGTCACCAGCTCGGTGCCCTCGCTGTGCGACAGCTCGCGGCGCAGCGCCAGACCGATGCTGCCGTTGGGGGCCAGGTTGGTGTAGAGCGTGCTGAATGGCAGCTGCGTGGCGCGGCGCATATGAAAGCCGCAGGCCGCCAGCGGCCCGGCCAGGCCGACCAGCAGCGCGCTGCGGGAAAGCCCCCGCAGCCATCCGCGCCGGGAGGAGCAGGCCAGGGGGCGAGTCTCGGGAAGGCGGGACATGCGGCTTTCTCCTTGAGGGCTTTACAGCACCACGTTCACCAGACGGCCCGGCACCACGATGATGCGCTTGGGCGTCTTGCCTTCACCGATGCGGGCCACCTCGGGCGAGGCGGCTGCCACCTGCTCGATGGCGGCCTTGTCGGCATCGGCCGGCACGCGGATGGAACCGCGCAGCTTGCCGTTGACCTGCAGCATCAGCTCCAGCTCGCTCTTGACCAGTGCCGCCTCGTCAACCGCTGGCAGCGGGGCGTCGATGATCTCGCGCCCCTCGAAGCCGCGTCCCAGCTCCAGCGCCTGCCACAGGGCATGGCCGATGTGCGGTACGATCGGGTAGAGGCTGCGCACCAGGATCGACAGCCCCTCGCGCAGCGCGGCGGCATCGGCGGCGGCCGTGGGGGCCTGCTTCTGTGCGGCGGCTTCCAGGGCGTTCAGCAGCTTCATGGCACCCGAGACGATGGTGTTGTACTGCTGGCGCTCGTAGTCGTACTGGATCTGCTTCAGCACCGTGTGGACCTCGTAGCGCAGGTCACGCCACGCTTCGGACAGGCCGGCAGCGTCCACGGTGTCGGCTGCACCGCGCACCACATCGCGCTGGGCATGACCGAAGGCCCAGAAGCGGCGCAGGAAGCGGCTGGCGCCTTCCACCCCACTGTCGGACCACTCCAGCGTCTGCTCGGGCGGGCTGGCAAACATCACGAACAGGCGCGCCGTGTCGGCCCCGAAGCGCTCGATCAGCGAGGTGGGATCCACCCCGTTGTTCTTGCTCTTGGACATCGTGCCGATGCCGGCATAGTCGATCTCGGAGCCGTCGCTCTTGAGGCGTGCGCCCACGACCCGACCCTGCGCGTCGGTGATGTTCTCCACGTCCTTCGGCCAGAAGTACTCGATGCCGCCCTTGGCCGTGCGCCGCTGGTAGATGTGGTTGAGCACCATGCCCTGCGTGAGCAGCCGCTTGAAGGGCTCGTCGAACTTCACCAGCCCCATATCGCGCATCACCTTGGTCCAGAAGCGCGCATACAGCAGGTGCAGCACGGCGTGCTCGATGCCGCCGATGTACTGGTCCATCGGCATCCAGTAGTCGTTGCGGGCATCGACCATCGCCTCGTTGTTGTCATGCGAGCAATAGCGCATGTAGTACCACGACGAATCGATGAAGGTGTCCATCGTGTCGGTCTCGCGCCGGGCCGGCTTGCCGCAGCACGGGCAGTCCACCTTCAGGAAGGCTTCCGACTTGTTCAGCGGGTTGCCGCTGCCATCGGGCACCAGATCCTCGGGCAGCACCACCGGCAGGTCCTTGTCGGGCACCGGCACCTCGCCGCAGCTCTCGCAGTGGATGATGGGGATGGGGGTGCCCCAGTAGCGCTGGCGCGAGATGCCCCAGTCACGCAGACGGTACTGCACGTGCTTGCCGCCCAGGCCCTTGTCGGCCAGCAGGGCTGCCACCGTGTCCACCGCGTCCTGGTAGCCCTTGCCGTCCAGCAGCGGACCGGAATTCACGCAGACGCCGTTCTGCTTGTCCGCATACCACTCCTGCCACTGGTTCGTGTCGTAGGGCTGGTTGTCCACGCTGACGACCTGACGGATGGGCAGGCCATACTTGTGCGCAAAGACGAAATCGCGGTCGTCGTGCGCCGGCACGCCCATCACCGCACCGTCGCCGTAGCTCATCAGCACGTAGTTGCCCACCCACACCGGCACGTCGGCGCCGGTGAGCGGATGGCGGACCACCAGGCCCGTGTCCACGCCCTGTTTCTCCATCGTGGCCAGATCGGCTTCCATGGCCGAGCCGGCGCGCGCTTCTTCCACAAAGGCAGCCACGGCGGGGCGGGAGGCTGCGGCCACACGGGCGATCGGGTGCTCGGGGGCCACGGCCACGAAGGTGACACCCATGATCGTGTCGGCGCGCGTGGTGAACACGTACAGCCGGCCGTCATCGATGGGCTGACCCCGCTCGTCACGGATGTCGTGCTCGAAGGCAAAGCGCACGCCTTCCGAACGGCCGATCCAGTTGGCCTGCATCATCCGCACCCGCTCGGGCCATCCTTCCAGGTGCTCGGTCACTTCTTTCAGCAGCTCGCCGGCATAGTCGGTGATGCGCAGGTAGTACATCGGGATGTCGCGCTTTTCCACCGGCGCGCCCGAGCGCCAGCCCCTGCCGTCGACCACCTGCTCGTTGGCCAGCACGGTCTGGTCGACCGGGTCCCAGTTGACGGTGCCGTGCTTGCGGTAGGCAATGCCCTTCTCGCGCATGCGCAGGAACAGCCACTGGTTCCACTTGTAGTAGTCGGGGCTGCAGGTGGCCACTTCGCGCGACCAGTCAATGGCCAGGCCCAGTGGCTGCATCTGCTGCTTCATGTAGGCGATGTTGTCCCACGTCCACTTGGCCGGGGCCACGCCGTTCTTGAGTGCCGCGTTCTCGGCCGGCAGGCCGAAGGCGTCCCAGCCCATGGGCATCAGCACGTTGTAGCCGCTCATGCGCAGGTGGCGGTACATCACGTCGTTGATGGTGTAGTTGCGCACATGCCCCATGTGCAGGATGCCCGAGGGGTAGGGCAGCATCGAGCAGGCGTAGAACTTGCCCTTGGGAAAGCGCGGGTCGTGCTCGACGGCGCGGTAGGCGTTGGTCTGCTGCCAGTGGGCGCGGGCCTCGGATTCGATGCTTCGTGGGTCGTAACGCTCGTCCATGGGGGGCGTGGCTCTTTGGCCAGGAGAAGAAGGTGAGTACGGTAAACCCCTGATTCTATCGCGTCCCCGGGGCACAGCCGGCATGCGTGGCGGATGCGGCATCGACCCGAGAGCATCGGCAACGGCATCGACGCCACACCCCGTGCTGCGCCAGGCCGGTTTTTCCCGATTTTCCGCATTCCGATACCTGGAGATCCTCTGAACAAGTCCCCGCGGCCGTCGCATCCCGTTCCGTGGCGCGCCGGTTCGCGGGATTTATTCAGATGATCCCTAGGGTTCAGTATCATCCGTCCATGCTGGACTTCCTTCATCTGCCCCCCTGGCTGCTGGCGCAGCTCACCTCCTGGCTGGACTGGCTGAACACGCCCCTGCATGACGGGCCGCTCGACGACGTCAACCCGGTGGATTTCTGGCATGGCGTGCTGATGGGCACGGCCGGTGCCGTGCTGGTGCCGGTGGCCGTGCTGGCGGCACGCTACTGGAAGATCGTGCCCGGCCAGGACTGGCCCCGGATCATCAACCATCGTGGCTGGCAGCGCGTGCACGGCCTGTGCGGCGTGGCCGCCATGCTGTGTCTGGTGGTGGGCGTGGCCATGGCCTTTCAGGGCATGTCGCTGCCCAGCCACCTGGCGCATCCCCATGCTTGGACGGGCTGGGGCATCGTGGCCGTGCTGCTCCTGCTGGTGATCAACATCGCCCTGCGGGGCAGCATCGGGGGCCCCGGGCGGCATCAGCCGCGCACGCTGGTGCATCTGCACGACGTACCGGGTGACCACTATGACATGACACGGCGCCGACGCATCTTCGAATGGGCCCATCGCTGGCTGGGCTACGGGCTGATGCTGGCGCTGTTTGCCAACGTGATGACCGGCTACTGGCACGTGAACGTGCCCCGGGGTCTGGCCGTGGCCACGCTGGCCTGGTGGGCGTGCCTGGCGCTGATGGCCTTGCGCTGGGAGCGCCAGGGTCGTGCCGTCGATGGCTACCAGGCGCGCTGGGGCCCCAGCATGGGGCATCCGGGCAACCGCATTCCTCGCCTGGGGGGAGGCCTGCACCGCTATACCGAAGAGGAATATCGCTGCCTGTCCTGGGGGGGCCAGGTCATGCGCCGCCGGAAGAAACGCACCACCCGCCGGCGACGTTCTGATCGGCTGGAGGCGGCGCGACGAAAGCACGAAGCGTCGGAGCGACAGGAAATGTTCACGGCGACGCAGGTATCCGTGCCCGCGCCAGTGACCGAGACCCTTCCGGAGGCGCCCGAGCAGGCGTCCGGGCTCGATACGGCGGCCGCCGAGACCGGGCCAGGGCAGGACACGGCCCGTTAGAATGGCGGCATGGCCGATCTACTTGCCCATCTCAACCCACAGCAACGGGCTGCTGTCACCGTCCCCAGCGGACACGCACTGATCCTCGCGGGCGCCGGCAGCGGCAAGACCCGCGTGCTCACCACCCGCATCGCCTGGCTGGTCGGTACCGGCCAGTGCTCGCCGGCCGAGATCATGGCCGTCACCTTCACCAACAAGGCCGCACGCGAGATGATGGCGCGCCTGAGCACCATGCTGGTGGGGGCCAATCCGCGCGCCATGTGGGTGGGCACCTTCCACGGGCTGTGCAACCGGCTGCTGCGCGCACACCATCGTGACGCTGGCTTGCCGGCCAGCTTCCAGATCATGGACAGCGCCGACCAGCTGGGTGCCATCAAGCGGCTGCTGCGCGGGCTCAACGTCGACGACCAGCAGTTCCAGCCCAAGGCGGTGCAGCACTTCATCAACGGCAACAAGGAAGCCGGCCTGCGCGCCGCCGACGTGTCCGCCCATGACAGCCATAGCCGCCGGCTGGCCGAGCTGTACGGCGCCTACGACGAGCAGTGCCAGCGCGAAGGCGTGGTGGACTTTGCCGAGCTGCTGCTGCGTGCCTACGAGCTGCTGCAGCGCAACCAGCCGCTGCGCCGGCACTACCAGCAGCGCTTCCGGCACATCCTCATCGACGAGTTCCAGGACACCAACGACCTGCAGTACCGCTGGCTGACACTGCTGGCCGGCGGCGGGGCCTCGCTGTTCGCGGTGGGTGACGACGACCAGTCCATCTACGCCTTCCGGGGCGCCAACGTGGGCAACATGGCCGCCTTCGAGCGCGACTATGCCGGTCCGCAGCTGATCCGGCTGGAGCAGAACTACCGCTCGCATGCCCACATCCTGGATTCGGCCAACCATCTCATCCGCCAGAACGCGCACCGTCTGGGCAAGGACCTGTGGACCGACGCGGGCGAGGGCGAGCCGGTGCGCATCTTCGCGGCATTCTCCGACCGCGACGAGGCCCAGTGGCTGCTGGAGGAGATCCGCGCGCTGGTGGCCGACGGCATGTCACGTTCCGAGATCGCCATCCTGTACCGCTCCAACGCCCAGTCACGGATCCTGGAACACACGCTGTTCTCGGCCGGGGTGCCCTACAAGGTCTACGGCGGGCTGCGCTTCTTCGAGCGGGCCGAGATCAAGCACGCCCTGGCCTACCTGCGGCTGATCGAGAACCCCGACGACGACGGCGCTTTCCTGCGGGTGGTGAACTTCCCGGCGCGGGGCATCGGCGCCCGCACGCTCGAGAACCTGCAGGACACGGCGCGCACGCATGGCATCAGCCTGTACCGTGCCGTGCCGATGACGAGCGGCGCGGGCGGCACGCGGCTTTTGCAGTTCGTCAGGCTCATCGAGCTGATGCGCCAGAACTGCGCCCGTCTGCCGCTGTCGGAGAGCATCGACGACGTGATCGGCCGCAGCGGCCTCATGGCTCACTACGAGCAGGAGCGCGAGGGGCAGGAGCGCATCGAGAACCTGAAGGAACTGGTCAACGCAGCGCTGGCCTTCCAGGCTGAAGGCGGCATCGATGTCGCCACGCCGGCCAGCGCGGGCCTGGCGGGCACGACGCAGCCAGCCGCAGATGGCACCGTCCTGCCTGCCGATGCACCGCCCGTGGTGCAGGTCTCGCCGCTGGCGGCCTTCCTGGCCCATGCCTCGCTGGAATCCGGCGATGGCCAGGCCGAGGAGGGCGTGGATGCCGTGCAGCTGATGACCGTCCACGCAGCCAAGGGCCTTGAGTTCGAGACGGTGTTCGTCACCGGGCTGGAGGAAGGGCTCTTCCCGCACGAGAACTCGGCGTCCGATCCCGGAGGGCTGGAAGAGGAGCGCCGGCTGATGTACGTGGCCATGACCCGTGCGCGTCGGCGCCTGTACCTGTCACTGGCCCAGACCCGGATGCTGCACGGCCAGACCCGCTACAACATGCAGTCCCGCTTCCTGTCCGAGCTGCCCGAGCGTTCGCTGAAATGGCTGAGCGAAATGCCTTCAGCCAGCGCCCAGGGCAGCCTGGGCCTGGGCACGGAACGCGGCAGCCGGGGCTACTATGGAGGCGGTGGCTACGGCGGAGGTGGTTACGGCAGTGGCGGTGGCAACGGGGGCGGCAACTGGCGCCCGCGTCTGGACAGTGCCGTGCACGAACGAAACCGCCAGTCCGGCTGGGTGCGCCCGGCCGATCCGGGCATCCCGGCCAGTGGTGACGCCAGCGGCAAGGCCCGGGCCGGGCGCGACAGCCGCTACCACATCGGCCAGTCGCTGCGTCATGCGCGCTTTGGTGAAGGCGTGGTCACGGGCATCGAAGGCAATGGCGACGATGCCCGCATCCAGATCCGCTTCAAGGCGCCGCACGGCGTCAAATGGCTCGCGCTGGCCGTGGCCAAGCTCGAGCCGGTCTGACGACGTGCGTGGCCTGCGGCGTTCAGAGCAGGCCGGTAGTGCCCGGGTGCTGTTCCAGCAGGCTGTCCAGCAGGGCGGGGCTGCTCATGGCAAGGGGCGTCATGCCCGGGTACTGCGCCTGAGCCCCCAGCGGCATCAGGTCGTCCGTGGCCGGCTGAGCCACACCCATAGGCTCGGGTGACGCGTCCGTGGCCTCCCGCTCGTGGTGAGGGAGGGACAGTGATTTCTTGTCCGGGGTTTTCCAGGAAGGTTCCAGCTCCATCGAGTACGGTCCCGGATCGACCATCCGGTCGTTGGCGTTGTAGGGGGTGAGAAAGATCTCCCCGCCGTCGTTCGACGCATGGTTCCAGTACACCCGACCGAAGTCCTCGGCCCTGATGATGTCGCCCACTTTCAGCTGGGTGCCGCCGTCTTCTCCGAGGACCAGGGCATCGAGGATGCCATTGGTGTCGTTTGCTTCGGTGAAGTTGGTCACCTTGACGTAGGCAGGGTGCTCGCCCGCCGGGTCGAAGTACCCGGCAGGGATGTGGAACAGCGGCTTGGCCTCGTTGATGCTGACGGTCTGCTCGATGGCACCCGGCAGGGTGGTACCCTGCGCATCCTGCACCGGAATGAACCTGAACGAGCCGCCCTCGTTCTTCGAGGCGTCCCAGACCACCTTGTCGAAGTCGGCGCGAGCAACCACGCTGCCGGCCGTGAGTGCATCACCGTCCTTCAGGCTCATCGTGTTGGCGGCAGCCTCGCCATCCTTGCCCTGAATGGCGGTGATGCGCACGAAAGATGGTGCGGTTGTACTGTCCGTTCCGTTGAAGATGTCAGCGCCGACCGCCTTGCTCTGGTTATACGTATAGGCCACGGACATGTCGGCCTCGTAGGTGGGCAGTGCAGGGGCCTCGTGAATGGTGATGGTCTGCTCGACGGCGCCCGGCAAGGCCGTGCCCTGGGCATCCTGTACCGGAATGAACTTGAAGGAGCCGCCCTCGTTCTTCGAAGCGTCCCAGACCACTTTGTCGAAATCGGCACGGGACACCACGCTGCCGACCGTGAGGGCCTCGCCATCCTTCAGGCTCATCGTGCTGGCGGCAGCTTCGCCGTCCTTGCCCTGAATGGCCGTGATGCGCACGAAGGCGGGTGCGGTTTTACTGTCCGTCCCGTTGAAGATCCCGTCACCTACGACCTTGCTCTCGTTGAAGGCGTAGTCCAGGGAGACGTCGGCCTTGTAGGTGGGCAGTGCAGTGGCCCCGGCTGGGGTTTTCCAGGAAGGTTCCAGCTCCATCGAGTACCGTCCCGGATCGATCAGTCGTCCTTCGGCATTGTAGGTGGCGAGAAAGATTTCCCCCCCGTCGTTCGACGCATAGTTCCAGTACACCCGGCCGAAGTCCTCGGCCCTGATGATGTCGCCCACTTTCAACACGGTGCCGCCGTCTTCTCCGAGGACCAGGGCATCGAGGATGCCATTGGTGTTGTTTGCTTCGACGATGTTGGTCACCTTGACGTAAGCTGGGTGCTCGTTTACCCGATCAGGGTACGCGTCCAACAGATCAAAGTTCTCGGCAGCGATGTGGTACAGCGGCTTGGCCTCGTTGATGCTGACAGTCTGCTCGATGGCGCCCGGCAGGGCCGTGCCCTGGGCATCCTGAACCGGAATGAACCTGAACGAGCCGCCCTCGTTCTTTGAGGCGTCCCAGACCACCTTGTCGAAATCGGCGCGGGAAACCACGCTGCCGACCGTGAGGGCGTCACCATCCTTCAGGCTCATCGTGTTGGCGGCAGCCTCACCCTCCTTGCCCTGAATGGCGGTGATGCGCACGAAAGATGGTGCGGTTGTACTGTCCGTTCCGTTGAAGATGTCAGCGCCGACCGCCTTGCTCTGGTTATACGTATAGGCCACGGATACGTCGGCCTCGTAGGTGGGCAGTGCAGGGGCCTCGTGAATGGTGACGGTCTGCTCGACGGCGCCCGGTAAGGCCGTGCCTTGGGCATCCTGCACCGGAATGAACTTGAACGAGCCACCTTCGTTCTTCGAGGCGTCCCAGACCACCTTGTCGAAATCGGTGCGGGAGATGACCTGATTGGGGACGATGGCGTTGCCGCCCAGCAGGCTCATCGTGCCGGTGGCAGCCTCGCCATCCTTGCCCTGGATGGCCATGATGCGAACAAAGGACGGAGCCGTCTCTTCGTTGGTGCCGCTGAAGACAGCGGCCCCCAGGGGCTTGTTCTCGCCGTGTGCGTACGAAACCGAAGCGTTCTCGCTGTAGGTGGGAAGAGGCTTGACCTGGGGCATCGTGTTGCCATCACCTTCCGCAGGCTTTGACGCATCCGTGGTGGATGTGGCCGGAGCTTCAGGAACAGATGGCGCGGCGGATTCGGCAGGTGCAGCCGCCGCGTCGGCTGAAGTGGGCGTTCTGGATGCCTCAGCCTGCGTGCCTTCGTTCGTGGGCCAGGAAGGAGCCGTCGATGCGGTTCCGGCTGCCAGCAAGGCCGTGCCCGCAGAGGGTGCAGCGGCCGATGACTGTCCTTCGGTACCTGTGTTCGCGTCCTCACGGCTGCTGTCGCGCCCGGTAGAGAGGCGATTGCGTGCCGAGACATTGAGCAGAGGGCCACTGTCCTGCAGGTTGACGCCGGCGGCCACGGCGAAAGCGCCGAGAATGCTGGAGCCAAGCAGCGCCGACCCGGCTGCCGTCGTCGCCCCGGCGGCGCTGGCGGCACCCACAGCCGCACTGGCCTCAGCCGCA
>CAUVLK010000052.1:0-10244 GCA_963552635.1 uncultured Lautropia sp.
ATGCTGGCACCCACCGGCTTGTCGTTGGCGTGAATGGCCTGCCGGACAGACTGGTCGGGCGCGTAGTCCGGCAGGATGGGCGCTGGTGCATTGGCCGCTTGATGGGCGGGCGGGGAGGTCGGCTCACTGGCAGACGGATTCGTCGGCGTCACCGAGGCATCGCCGTTTCCATCACTCTCGCCGCCAGTTGGGGTGCCGCCGGTTTGCGTGCTCTCGCCCGTACCCGGGGTGCCCGTGGCAGGGTTGCTCGTGTCTGAACCGCTGCCTTGGCTGCCTGGCGTCTGCGCGGGTGTCTTGCCATCGCTGCTCTGATCATCGTCATTCCGGGCAGGTGCCTCATTGCCGACGCTTTGGCTTCCCTGATTCTGGACAGGCGTCTGGCCATTGTTGGCCTGGCCATTCTGACCTGGAGTGGTCGTCTGGCTGTCATTGCCGTGGTTATCTGCATTCTGAGCAGATGGTTTACCGCCGTTGCCTTGCTCGCCTGTAGTCTGAGGAGGGGACTGCTCGTTGTTGCTGGAACCCGAGGTCGAGTCAGCGCTCGAATCCGAACCCGTGGTGCCCGTGCCTGCATGAGTGCCCGAGCCTGCTCCGGTGCCACTGCTTCCGTCCGTTCCTGAGGGCGTGCCAGCATTCGAACCCGTAGCCGTTCCAGTGCCTGAGCCGGTCTGGGAGGTGGTGTCGTGGGCAGCGTTTCCGCTTTCACCCGCAGGGGTGTCCGCCGTGCTGCCTGGCTTGGTGCTCTCGGGTGTCCGGATGATGACGGTCTGCTCGACGGTATTCGGGATGGCGGTACCCTGGGCATCCTTGACCGGGACGAAGCTGAAGCAGCCGTCGCTCTTGGAAGCGTTCCAGAAGATCCGCTCGAAATCGGCGCGCGAGATGACCTGGCCGACGGTGATTTCTTCCCCGTTCTCCAGGGTCATCAGACCGTTGACCGTGCCGGCATTCTTGCCGCGTATGGAAGTGATGCGGATGTACTCCGGCGTGTCCTGGGGGCTGGCACCATTGAAGATGGCTGCGCCGACGGCCTTGTTCTCGTTGGCCCCATAGTTCAGGGACTGGGTATGGGCCGGATCGGCACCGTGTCCCGTGTCTGAGGGCGTCGCAGCGCCGTTGACCGCTCCACCCGGAGCGCCCGAAATGCCTGAGCTTCCTGCAGAACCCTCAGTACCTGCTGCACCGACATGACCGGCGTTGGAACTGGCATGCGAACCCGAGGCAGCGCCTGCGCCCGAACTGGAGCCTGCAGCGGCCCCCACACCGGCGCCAGCACCGGTGCTGGCAGCTGTACCAGAGCCGGAAGCCGTATTCGAGGCTGAGCCGGTACTTGCGCCGCTGCCCGTTGCCTCGCTGCCGCGGTTCCCTGTTGCGGGGCTATCGGCCGCCGGTCCGCGCTGCTGGCCGGCACCGGAGGCGATGGGGGCCGGTGTCGGTTCAGCGGAACCGTCGTAGGGGCTTTTGCCCGTCATGGCGGCCCCCAGGGTCACGGTGCCCAGGATGGCGCCCACCGTCAGTTCGGGGTTGGCGGTCAGGCCGGCAAACAACGAACTGCCAGCAGGGGCAGACGAGGCGCCTGCCGTGGCTTCGGCCGCTGTGCCTGCCGCGGAAGATCCCCCGGTGACGGATGATGCGGCGGCCGTTTCCGCGCCAGCACTGCTCACGGTGTCGGTGGCCGCGGCGGCTTCGTCACCGCCGGGCAGCCATGCCGCCTCGTCGTCCTTGTTGTCCTCATGGCGACGCTCAGGCTCGGAGGCGTCGGCAGCCGCCAGCTTCAGGCCGTGAGCCGGCTCGTTGCCGGGCAGCGCACGCAGGGGGTGTGCCGTGGGCAAGGCAGCCGTTGGGCGTGTCTGCGCGGGTAGGGTGCGCGTCGGCACAGGGTGGAGCATGTTGCTCGATTGCGTGGCCATCGGGGCGGTCTTTCTGGAAAAGGAGTCCGTTGACCGGCGCGATGGGGACATCAGGCATCGTGCCGGGTGTGCCTGCACGCGGCATGATGAGGGGACAGGGGAATCGGCGGTAGGGGCTATCGGCCGATTGGCCGTGGGGGCACGACGGGTGGCCTCGCGACCGGAGGTGGCCGTGACGCGTCGCACACGACGCCCGCGGCCTGTCCGGCCGGACGTCGGTGCGTTGTTTCAGGCAGGGATGATGAAGCGGGGCGGGGGCTTCAGCCCCGGTCGGTCTCGTCCCGAAGCTGCGGGGGGATACCGCCGTGCCCGGCCACTTCCACAGTGTCCAGGTAGCAGGCCCACAGGGCGCAGGCGATGACGGAAAATACCACCGGCAGGACCAGCAGGAAGATGGGCGAGGCAAAGGGCAGGGCCGGAGTGCCGCTCAGCACCTGGGTCACCAGGGCCACGCTGATCAGGAAGACCAGCAGGCAGAGGGCGTGGCAGACGAAGGCCAGGGCATTGCGCCCCACGGCCACGGCCGAGAACACCACCGACTTGAGCAGCGGCAGCCCGTGCAGGCCGGCAAAGATGGGCGCATACCACAGCAGCAGGTAGCAGGGCACGGTGATGACCGCCATCGTCATCATCGACTGGAACACCGGCATGATGAGGTTGCTCATGGCCTCGGCGTCGGGGACCTGGTTGGCCGGCATCTGGCTCAGCGTGTCGAACATGGCCGCCACGGCGTCCTGATAGCCCGACAGCCAGGCAGCGCCCGTGTCGATGGCCAGGCTGAGCAGGCCCAGCTGGGCCACGACCAGCAGCGCCCGGCGGTTGCCCTGCGCCCAGCCGAAGAAGACGCGGGCGTTGAAGATCTGCGTGAAGGGGCGGGTGCCGGGTTCTGGCATGACGGCGCTATGTGCGGCCACGGGCGTGTCGCTGCCGGGCGGGGCCAGCTGTCTCAGGATGGCCAGGTAGCCCACCAGCAGTACCGGCACCACCAGCTTGGCCAGCACCAGGCCAAGAATGCCCAGGATTCCGAACAGGTTGCTGGCCGTGATCAGCATCAGCATGAGCAGCAGCAGTGGCAGCGGGGCCCGCCCCAGCAGGCCGAAGCCGCGCTTGAGCCAGTACCAGCCATGGCTGGCGGGTACGCGGTGGACCTGGATGCCGCTGGAGGTCGTCTGCCCGGCCATGTCAGTGCAGCTCTCCCGAAAGCGTGCGGCGATCCGTCAGGATCCGCTCGAAGTGGGTGGGATCCTTGGGCTGCAGCATGGCGGCCTCGCGGGGCAGCAGCAGGTCGTAGAGGCGCGACAGCCAGAAACGCAGGGCTGCGGCCCGCAGCGCCATGGTCCAGCCTCGGCGCTCAATGTCCTGCAGGGGGCGCACGCTGCGGTAGCCGGCCAGCAGGGCCTCGGTGCGCGCCGGGTCCAGATGGGCGTCGTCGGCCGACAGGCACCAGTCATTGCAGACCACGGCCAGGTCGAACAGCCAGGTGCCGTGGCAGGCGAAGTAGAAGTCGATGACGCCGGGAGTGGACGGCGTGGTGAAAAGCACGTTGTCGCGGAAGCAGTCGGCATGGACAGCCGATGCGGGCAGCTCCTGCCATTCGGACGTGGCCATCCAGGCCTGCTGGGCAGCCAGTTCGTCCTCGGCCAGGGCCAGCTGGGCAGGCGCAAGCTTCGGACGCAGTTCCTCGATGGCCTGGGGCCACCAGCCCGGGCCGCGCACGTTGGCCGGTGCCGGCCCGAAGTCGGCGGCCGCCAGGTGCATGCGGGCCAGCAGCGCGCCCATGGCCTGACAGTGTTCCGGCGTGGTGTCCACCACCGATTTGCCGGTCAGCCGCGTGACCAGCGTGGCGGGCTTGCCGTTGAGCATGCTGAAAAGCTGCCCCTGGCGGTTGGCCAGCGGGGCCGGGCAGGGAATGCCGCGGCGAGCCAGGTGCTGCATCAGCTCCAGGTGGAAGGGCAGCTGCTCGACAGGCAGCCGCTCGACCAGGGTGAGGACCCAGCGACCCTTGGCCGTGTCGACGAAATAGTTGGTGTTCTCGATGCCCGAGGCGATGGGCTCGATGGCCAGCAGCTCGCCGGCATCGTACTGGGCCAGCCAGTCCTTGAGCTGCTGATCGGAGACGACGGTGAAGACGGCCATGGGGCGGATCCGGGGGTGGGATGGGGATGCGCCGATTCTAACCGTGTGACGGAATGCCCCGTCAGTTCGGTCGGACGGTGTCGGCCGGGTCCGACGGATCAGAGCTGCAGGTTCAGCTGCCGTTCCTCGCTGGTGGCATAGAAGCCGCGCTGCTGGTAGAAGTCGAAGATGGCGTTGACCACTTCGTCCGGATCGTCGATGACGCGGATCAGCTCCATGTCGGCGGCCGAGACGGTGCCATGGGCCACCAGCGTGTCGTTCATCCAGTCCAGCAGGCCCTTCCAGAAGGTCGAGCCCACCAGAATGACCGGGATGCGCCGTCCCACCCGGGTCTGGATCAGCGTGAGCACCTCCATCAGCTCGTCCAGCGTGCCCCAGCCGCCGGGCGCGGCCACGAAGGCAGCGGCGTACTTGGCAAAGGCCACCTTGCGCGGGAAGAAGTGCCGGAAGTGCAGGGACACGTTCTGGTAGGGGTTGTCGTGCTGTTCGTTGGGCAGCTCCATGTTGAGGCCCACCGATGCCGAGGCGCCGGCAAAGGCCCCCTTGTTGGCGGCTTCCATCAGCCCCGGGCCGCCGCCCGAGATGACGGCGAAGCCCGCGTCGGAGAGCTTGCGCGCCAGCGTCTCGGTTTCCTTGTACCAGCGGTGGTCGGGCTTGATGCGGGCGCTGCCGAAGATCGAGACGGCCGGGCGGATGTCCGCGAGCGCCTCGGTGGCCTCGACGAACTCTGCGATAATGCCCAGCACGTGCCAGGACTCTCTTGCCTTGATGGCGGTCGCTCGCTCGCTGGGCATCATGTTGCTCAGCTTGGGGGTATTGGGGATTGCTTTCAGGATGTTCTTGACCATGGGTCCCGGGTTCTTTTTGCTGCTTTTCTCTCCGTACCGGGCGGTTCCGGAGGCAGGCGTGGCTGTTTTTGTTGGTTCCGAGCGTATCAGACTCCGGCCGAGCGGCCGGCTTTGCCCCCGGGCGCGGCCCTGTTTCCGTCAGACCGACGTTTCCCGATGACCGACACCCAGACCCTGCTGCTGGTCGATGGCTCCAGCTACCTGTTTCGCGCCTATCATGCCCTACCGGACCTGCGCAACAAGGCGGGCGAGCCGACCGGCGCCATCCATGGGATGGTCGGCATGCTGCGTCGGCTGCGCGACGACACCCGGCTGCACGGCGGTGCAACGCTGGGCGCTGTGGTCTTCGACGCGCCGGGGCGCACCTTCCGCGACGACCTGTACGAGCACTACAAGGCCAACCGCAGCCAGACGCCCGAGGCGCTGGTGGCGCAGATCGCGCCCATCCATGAACTGACCCAGGCGCTGGGCTGGCCGCTGCTGGTGGTGCCGGGCATTGAGGCCGACGACGTGATCGGCACGCTGGCCACCCGCGCGCGCGCCGCCGGCATGCGCACCGTCATCTCCACCGGCGACAAGGACCTGGCGCAGCTGGTCGATGACGAGACGCTGCTGGTCAACACGATGACCCGCGACGGCGTGCCGCCCACGGTGATGGACGCCGCCGGCGTGCGCGACAAGTTCGGCGTCGATCCGGGGCAGATCATCGATTTCCTGACGCTGACCGGCGATGCAGTGGACAACGTGCCGGGCGTGGACAAGGTGGGCCCCAAGACGGCCGCCAAGTGGCTGAACGAATACGGCTCGCTGGATGCCATCCTGCAGCACGCTGACGAGATCAAGGGCAAGGTGGGCGAGAACCTGCGCGCAGCGCGCGACTGGCTGCCGCGCGGCCGCGAGCTGGTGACGGTGCTGCGCGATGCCGACCTGAGTGCCTGGGTGGGCGGCGTGGAGACGCTCAAGCTGCGCCCCGAGGATGAGGAGGCGTTGCTGGGGCTGTTCGATCGCTGGGAGCTGCGCACCTTCGCACGCCGGCTGGTGGCAGATCGGCAGCGACGCGAGGCGGGGGCTGGCATGGGCCACGGTGCGGATACGACAGGGGCTGCTGCGGGTGAGGGGGCGTCGGCCGGGCAGGGTACGCCGGGGCATGCGTCGGCCAGTGCGGGCGCTGCAGGCAGCCGGGCAGGGCATGGTGCGGCCGGCGATGGTGCTGCGGGGCTGGAAGCGCTGCCTGGCGGCATTGGCCACTTCACGCGTGACGGCATCGTGCTGGAAGCACCGCCAGCAGGCGAGCTGCAGGCCGAGACGGTGACCACACGTGCGGCGCTGGGTGCGTGGCTGGCGCGCGTGCAGGCGGCCGACCGGGTGGCCATCGACACCGAGACCACCTCGCTGGATCCGCATGCCGCGCGGCTGGTGGGCATCTCGCTGGCGGTAACGCCCTGGCAGGCCTGCTACATCCCGGTGGGGCACAACTATGCGGGCGTGCCCGAACAGCTGCCGATGGACGAGGTGCTGGCGGTGCTGAAGCCCTGGCTGGAAAGCGATGCGCCGCAGAAGGTGGGCCAGAACATCAAGTACGACATGCACGTGCTGGCCAACCACGGCATCACGCTGCGCGGCGTGGTCGATGACACGATGCTGGAATCCTACGTGCTGGAGGCGCATCGCACCCACGGCATGGACGCGCTGGCCGGACGCCACCTGAACCGCACCACCATCACCTACGAGGAAGTGGCGGGCAAGGGCGCCAAAGCCATCGGCTTTGACCAGGTGGCGCTGGACGTGGCCACCACCTATGCGGCTGAGGACGCCGACGTGACGCTGCAGCTGCACCGCACGCTGTGGCCGGCCATCGAGGCCAGCGAACGGCTGCGCCACATCTACCGCAACATCGAGATGCCCACGCTGCGGGTGCTCTATGACATGGAGCGCCACGGCGTGCTGCTGGACCGCGACCGGCTGCGGGCCCAGTCGCAGCAGCTGGCCGAACAGCTGATGGAGCTGGAAAGGCAGGCGCACGAACTGGCGGGCCAGCCCTTCAACCTGGGATCCACCAAGCAGCTGGGCGAGATCCTCTTCGAGCGGCTTGGGCTGCCGGTGGTGAAGAAGACCCCGGCCGGCAAGCCATCCACTGACGAGAGTGTGCTGGAGAAGCTGGCGCTGGACTACCCGCTGCCCAAGGTGCTGCTGCAGTGGCGGGGCCTGGCCAAGCTGAAGTCCACCTACACCGACAAGCTGCCGGAGATGGCCGACCCGCAGACCGGGCGTGTGCACACCACCTATTCACAGGCCGTGGCCATCACCGGCCGGCTGGCCTCCAGCGACCCGAACCTGCAGAACATCCCGGTGCGCACCCCGGAAGGGCGACGCATCCGCGAAGCCTTCATTGCGCCGCCGGGTCACCAGATGATGTCAGCCGACTACTCGCAGATCGAGCTGCGCATCATGGCGCACATCTCGCAGGATGCCGGGCTGCTGAAGGCCTTCGCCGACGGCGAGGACGTGCACCGCGCCACGGCATCCGAAGTCTTCGGCGTGCCGATTGCAGAGGTCAACAGCGAGCAGCGCCGCTATGCCAAGGTGATCAACTTCGGCCTCATCTATGGCATGAGCGCCTTCGGCCTGGCGGCCAACCTGGGCATCGAACGCGGTGCGGCACAGGCCTACATCGACCGTTACTTCGCCCGATACCCCGGCGTGGCCGCCTACATGGAGCGCACCCGCGCCCAGGCCCGCGAGCAGGGCTACGTCGAGACCGTGTTCGGCCGCCGGCTGTGGCTGCCCGAGATCGGATCATCCAACATGGGTCGCCGCCAGATGGCCGAGCGCGCCGCCATCAACGCCCCCATGCAGGGCACGGCCGCCGACCTCATCAAGCTGGCGATGATCGACGTGCACGCCTGGCTGCAACGCGAGAACCTGGGCGCCCGCCTGGTGATGCAGGTGCATGACGAACTGGTGCTGGAAGTGCCCGACGCCGAGGTGGAACGCCTGAAGACCGACCTGCCGGCCCGCATGGCCGGCGTGGCCCAGCTTTCGGTGCCGCTGCTGGCCGAAGTGGGGGTGGGCGAGAACTGGGAGCAGGCGCATTGAGCGCCGGCTCAATCTGGGGGGGCGCCCACGACGTGCCAGGTGATGAGTCAGGGGTAGAGTCAGGGGTAGAGTCAGAAGTGCATCATGAATGACGCCATCCTGACCGGCTTCAGCGCCGGGCTCAGTCTCATCCTGGCTATTGGCTCGCAGAATGCGTTTGTGCTGCGGCAGGGACTACGGGGCGAACATGTCGGACTTGTCTGTCTGGCCTGTGCCCTGTCGGATGCCGTCCTGATCTCGCTGGGTGTGGTGGGCTTTCGACAAGTCTCAGCCATGGCCGGATGGCTGGTGCCTCTGTTTCGGTGGTGTGGTGCAGCCTTCTTGCTGACGTATGGAGCGTTGCGCCTTCGGGCTGCCTTTGGCGGTTCGGAAAGTCTGGCACCGGCGGAAGGCGGTGGTGCGCCGCTGTGGCCCACGATAGCAACCTGTCTGGCGCTGACCTGGATGAACCCACATGTCTATCTGGATACCGTCATTCTGTTGGGGTCGATATCCACGCGTTTTCCGGGGCAGGAAATACACTTTGCGCTGGGGGCGATGACGGCCTCGTGCCTGTTCTTCTTCTCGCTGGGCCATGGCGCACGCCTGCTGCGACCGCTTTTTGCCACGCACCGCGCCTGGCAGGTACTGGATGTTGTGGTTGGCATTACGATGTGGGTGATAGCTGTGCAGCTGGTGTTGGTGGGGTCGTCAGAATAAAGGCGATGAGTGCTGGCTGTTTCGATCGCAATCGAGGCCAGCTCCGTCCGTGCGTGGCGTCATGTTCCGCAGAAAGTCATGTATTCCCGGCTGTCCTTCGGAACGCCCTGATAGATCCGAATATTTGATTCGGGATCGAATGGGCGTTGCAGGACGGATAGCAGCGCATTGAAAGGCTGCATGTCGCGCGCTTCAGCGGCTTCCAGTGCGGCTTCAACAAGGGCGTTGCGGGGGATGACGAACGGGTTGACCGATTTCATCCGTGCGGCGGTTTCCTGTCGGCTCTGTGCCTGCTCATCGAGCCGCGCATGCCAGCGGGTTTTCCAGGCGGAAAAGGCCTCGCTGGAAAACAGGGATCCGGTGCCATCCAGATCGTGGCCATCCTGGCCGTCCCTATCCAGCGTGAGGCGCACGAAGGTGTTGGTGTAGTCGGCTTCGTGATTCAGCATCAGCTGCAGCAGGTCGATGGCCAGCAGCTGGTCGCTGGCGGGCACTTCTGCATCCTGCGGGGCGAAAAGGCCCAGCTTCTGGCACATGCGCCGGGTGTAGCAGGCCTCGAACTGCTCGCCGAAGGCGTGCAGTTCCTCCTTGGCCATGTCGACGGCTTCGTCCTGATCGTCACTGAACAGCGGCAGCAGGGTCTCGGCCAGCCGGGTCAGGTTCCAGTGCGCGATGGGGGGCTGGTTGCTGTAGCGGTAGCGGCCTTGATGGTCGATCGAGCTGAACACGGTATCCGGATCATAGGTGTCCATGAAGGCGCAGGGGCCGTAGTCGATCGTCTCGCCGGCAATGGCCATGTTGTCGGTGTTCATCACGCCGTGGATGAAGCCCACCGATTGCCACTGCGCCACCAGGGCGACCTGGCGTGCGATGACCCGGCGCAGCATCAGCCGGTAGGGGTTGAGTTGCGGATTCTCAGCGGTTTCGGTGCGGATGTCCGGAAAATGCCGTTCGATGGTGTAGTCGGCAAGCGCCTTCAGTGCGGCGACGTCGCGCAGGGCTGCGGCATACTGGAAGGTGGCGACCCGGATATGGCTCTGGGCGGTTCGGGTCAGCACGGCGCCGGTCTTCAGGCCGCTGCGATGGATGCGCTCGCCCGTGGTGACGACCGCGAGACTGCGCGTCGTCGGGATGTGCAGCGCGTGCATCGCTTCGCTGATCAGGTATTCGCGCAGCATCGGCCCCAGCGCCGCCTTGCCGTCACCCTGGCGTGAATAGGGCGTTTGCCCGTTGCCTTTCAGCTGGATGTCGATGCGTTGCCCATCCGGCGTGATCTGCTCACCGATCAGGGTGGCCCGCCCGTCACCCAGCATCGCAAAGTGCCCGAACTGATGGCCCGCATAGGCTTGCGACAGGGGCCGGGAACCCTCGGGGAAGCGGTTACCCGAGAAAAAGTCGGCGGCCTCTGCCATCAGGGGGCTCTTATCAGGCCATGGCGTCGGCGTTGCCGGATGGGCGGCTGCACAGGCATCGGCACCGGCGCCGGCATTGGTCGCAGTGGCGTCTTCTGGCAGCAGCAGCCCCAGTTCGCGGGCCAGCGGCCGGTTGAAGAGCA
>CAUVLK010000053.1:0-10220 GCA_963552635.1 uncultured Lautropia sp.
GACGGCCACCGGGGTGGCGCCGGTCTCTTCCAGCAGGCGCTGCTGTTCGCGCTGGCGGCGGCGCAGCTGGGCGTGGCGGTCGAAGACCATGGCGATGCTGCGCAGGAAGTAGCGGCCAACGGGCGTGACCTGGATGCCGCTTTCGTCACGCAGGACAAGACCCGCGTCGATGAAGCGTTGCAGGCCTTCGAGTTCGTGGCGGAAGTATTCCTGCGGGTCGATGAGGAAGCGGTCGCCGATGGACTGGAAGTCAAGCTGCCCCTGGCACATGAGTTCCATGATGACGGCACGTTGCAGGGTGTCGTCGCCGCGCAGCTCGATGCCGCGGGCGGTAGGCAGCCGGCCGGCTTCGATGGCCTGGCGCCAGGGCTTGAGTTCGCGGTGGTTCTGCGAGTAGCTGGGGCCGATGGCGCTGATGGCCGAGACGCCCAGGCCGATGAGGTCGTCACCGGGCATGGCGGTGTAGCCCATGAAGTTGCGGCGCAGGGTGCCGCGCTCCAGGGCGATGGCCAGGTCGTCGTCGGGCAGGGCGAAGTGGTCCATGCCGATGTAGCGGTAACCGGCCTGGTTGAGCTTCTGGATGGCCAGCTGCACCATGGCCATGCGCATGGCCTGGTCGGGCAGGTCTTCGCGGTGGATGAGGCGCTGGGCCTTGAAGCGCTCGGGCAGGTGGGCATAGCCGTAGATGGCCATGCGACCCGGACGCAAGGCGGCGATGCGGTCCAGCGTATGGGCCAGCGTCTCCAGCGTCTGCTTGGGCAGGCCGTAGACGAGGTCGATGTTGATGGACTTGAAGTCGAGCGTGCGGGCATGCTCCATCAGGCCCACGAGCATCTCTTCGGGCTGGATGCGGTGGATGGCGACCTGGACCGCCGGATCAAGATCCTGCACGCCCAGGCTGATGCGGTCGAACCCCATGCGCCGGATGTTGGTGAGCCGGGTGTTGTCCACCGTTCGGGGGTCGATCTCGATGGAACACTCGGCCTGGGGCTGCAGGCCGATCTCGGCGTCGAGCGTGGCCAGGAGTTCGGCCAGTTCGTCATCGCTGAAGAAGGTGGGGGTGCCACCGCCCAGGTGAAGTTGCGAAATTCTGACATCCCGATGCAGGTGGGCGGCGTAAAGGCGGATTTCCTGCTTCAGGGTTTGCAGATAGGCCACGGCTCTGGCATGGTCTCGGGTACCGATGCGGTTGCACGCGCAATAATGGCAGATGGACTCGCAGAAGGGGATGTGGACGTAGACGGTAACGGGCTGCCCCGGCTGGCGCAGGGTGCGGTTGTCCAGCCACCAGGCCTGTTTCTCGGCGTCGAAGGCCTCGGCGAAATGATCCGCGGTGGGGTAGGAGGTGTACCTAGGCCCCGGTTGGTCGAAAACGCGAATCAGTTCGAGTGTTGGCATGCTGTCCATACAAAAAGCATGAATGAACGTGACTTGGTAGTTTTGATCCTGGTCAACGGACACTTATAATCCCTGAGGCGCGGCTCTTGGGATGGTGTCGTTGCCTTTCATGTGTTGTCATCCGACGATAGCCGCACGGTCTGACCCGATGGTTGGGCCGGACGCGTCGGGAAGTATTTTTTTCGGTTACCTGTCAGTTTTTTCCTTCCTGCACGCTGCTCGCAGGGTGCACGCTTGTTGCCTGACCAGAGGTCCTTCCCTTGAAGAACGTTCCTACGGCTGAATCCACGGTGCCTGCCCAGGCTGCGTCCGGGCATGCTTCCTGCATGTCATGCAGCATGCATGACCTGTGCCTGGTGGAAGGGTTGAGCGCTGCCGACATGGAGCAGCTTGCGGGCATGGTCAAGACGCGGCGCAGGGTGCGGCGCGGTTCCTACCTGTACAAGGCGGGCGATCCCTTCGACGCCATCTATCCCATCCGTGCCGGGTTCTTCAAGTCGCGGGTGCTGTCGCCCGACGGGCGCGAGCAGATCATCGGTTTTCCCATGCCGGGCGACGTGCTGGGCTTCGACGCCATCAGCCGGGGCTCGTTCCACAGCGATGCGGTGGCGCTGGAAGACGCGGATGTCTGCGTGGTGCCGTTCTCGGAGCTGGAATCCATCGGCCGGCGCTTCCCGCCGCTGCAGCAGCGGCTGCATCGCATCATCTCGCGCGAGATCGTGCGGGATCAGGGGCTGATGATGCTGCTGGGCACCATGCGGGCCGAGGAGCGCATCGGCGCCTTCCTGCTGGAGCTGTCACGGCGCTTCATGCGGCGCGGTTTTTCATCCAGCCAGTTCATCCTGCGGATGACCCGCGAGGAGATCGGCAACTATCTGGGGCTGAAGCTGGAAACGGTCAGCCGCACGCTGTCACGCCTGCAGGAGCAGGGCGTCATCTCGGTGGAGCAGCGCAAGATGCAGATCATCTCGCATGATCGGCTGCGTGTGCTTTCCGGGGTGCCCGAGTCCGGTCTGGCGACCGACATGTCGCCCGAGAACGCACGGCGCATGGCGCTGATGCGCATCCACCAGCCGTGGTCGGAGTCGCAGAGCTCGCAGTAAGCGTCAGCAGTACGGATGGGCGTGCCCGGACAGGGCTGCGACCAGACCCGCAGCAGACAGCATGATCAGCAGGATGCCATTGAGCCGATAGGCCACCTGCGGGGCGCGGTTGCCCAGCAGGTTGCGTGCGCCGGCCTCCATCAGGAAAAGGCCCAGGTTGGTGCCCAGCGCAAAGGCAGCCATCACGGCGGCTGCGCCCAGCGGGGTGGCGGCCAGAATGGCAGTGCCCAGCGCGGTATACAGCAGCCCACAGGGCAGCAGCGCCCACAACATGCCGCGCAGCCATTCGGTGCGACGGCCCGGAGCCAGCGGGGTACGTGATGCCAGGCGGCTACCCAGCGCGCCGAGCCACAGGGGCTCGCGGCCCAGCACCAGCAGGCTCAGGCCCAGCAGGACGAGCAGGGCGTTCAGGCCGGCCCAGACCGATTCGAAGATCGGCTGCCAGTAGGCGGCGGCCAGGACCTGCTGGCCGATGGTGCCCGCCGCCAGGCCCAGCAGGCTGTAGCCCAGCACGCGGCCTGCCTGGAAACGCCACCAGCGGGCGTCGGGCAGCTTGAGGGCGAGGTGTCGTGCCAGCGAAGGGCCGGTGAGGGCTGCCGTGCTGCCGTTGTCCGGCGTGATGGCGGATGCTGTCGTGGCCTTGAGCGCGCCCGGGGCACTGTCGGCTGCACTCGGGTGAAGCCTGTCTTCCGACGTCCGGGGCGTGGCCGCGTCTCCCTTCACGGTGATGACCGGGATGCCACGCAGGGTCATGCGCTGCAAGCCAGCGCACATGGTCAGGCAGTGCAGGCTGCCGCCTGCGCCCATCAGCAGGGCGGCCGAGACCAGGGGCCAGGCGCTGTTCATTGCTTCGGCCGGAAGTCGGCGGGCAGGGTCCGCGGCGCCTGCAGGACCGGGGCGGTGGCCTTGTTGGCGTCGAAGGGCTGGGCACGCAGGCTTTCGAGGGTCTGAAGACCCGCGATGGGCAGACGCCAGTCCTCACCTTCCAGGGCGATGTGCCAGCGGGTGCCGGCGGCCCAGGTGATGGGTTGCCGGGCGTGCCAGTGGCCGTCGCCGGCAGGCAGCATGTGGATGGCGAGGTCGTTGTTGGGGTCGGAGGGGTGCAGCAGGCGCAGGCGCGTGGGCTTGATGTCGGCCCCGTTGGGGGCGAGGGTCAGTTCGACCAGCAGCATGTTGCCCTGGGCAATGCGCATGGCCAGGGTGCCGGCCACGCCCAGTTCACGGGCGCGATCCTCGCGGCGGGTGTCGGGTGCGACGCTGAGTCCCTGTTTCACGTAGTCGCTGCCCACCGGGGTATCGGCGCCGTGAATGGCAATCCAGAGGGTGAAGAGGCCGGCCACCACGGTGGCAGCGGGGATGCCGACCACCAGCCACATCAGCGGCTGCGAGAAGGCCTTGACGGGCTGGGCAGGCTGTGGGGGCAGGTTGGTGGGCTGTTCGGTTCTGCTCATGATGATCGGGGTGGGGCAGCGGACGATACGTGCCCGGGGTTCATGAATCGAGGAACTGCCGCGGCCGTCACTTGGGTCAGGTGGCGCTGGACCTGAGGGCCGCTGGTCGTGAAGGGCGGCCGATAGGGGAGTGGCCGCCCTGGTGGGATATTAATTCCGGCAGGATTCACGGTGCAGGGTGCAACCGTGAATCCATGTGAAGCCGGAGATCAGCGGGGCACCATGAAGATGCTGTCCTCGTGGCGTGCCGAAGCGCTGGGGCCATCCTCCTGATCCGGAGGGTTCACCGGGGTGACCTCGATCTTGATGGGATGCGAGCCGGGACGCTGGTCGGTGTCGGCCGGCAGCTGCAGGGCGATGGGCACCAGGCGGTTGGAGGCCGCAGGCACCTCGATGCGGTTCTGGCCGGCGATGCGCAGGCCGGGCAGGCCGCTTGCGCTCAGCTCCAGCACCAGGGGGCGCTCGCTGGCGTTCATCAGCTGCAGGGTATAGGTGTTCTCGATATCACCGTTGTCGGCAAAGCGCGCCAGCGAGGCACGGTCGCGGATCACGTCGACACGCAGCGGGTTGCGGGTGGCCAGCGAGCCGACCAGGAAGCCGGCCAGCGCCAGCAGCAGGGCCGCGTAGGCCAGCACGCGCGGGCGCAGCACCCGCTTGGCAGTGGCCTTGGTGTCGAGGTGGTTGGCGAGGGCGTTCTCGGTGGTGTAGCGGATGAGACCTCGCGGGTAGGACATCTTGTCCATGACGTCGTTGCACACATCCACGCACGCGGCGCAGCTGATGCACTGGTACTGCAGGCCGTCACGGATGTCGATGCCGGTGGGGCAGACCTCGACGCACAGGCCGCAGTCGATGCAGCTGCCCAGTCCCAGGGCGCTGGGGTCGGCCTTCTTGGAGCGCGAGCCGCGCGGATCACCCCGTTCCTTGTCGTAGGTGATGATCATCGTGTCCTTGTCGAACATCGCGCCCTGGAAGCGGGCGTACGGACACATGTAGGTGCAGACCTGCTCGCGCAGGAAGCCGGCATTGCCCCACAGGGCAAAGGCGTAGAAGAGGAACCAGAACCACTGCCACGGACCCAGCTCCAGGCCGATGATCTGGGCAGGCAGGTCGCGGATGGGGGCGAAATAGCCGATGAGGGTGAAGCCGGTGAAGAGCGACACCAGCACCCACAGCAGGTGCTTGGTGCCGCGCACGCGGAACTTGTACCAGGACATCGGGGCGGCATCCAGCTTGCGACGCTTGGCGCGGTCGCCTTCCAGCTTGGCCTCGATCCACATGAAGATCTCGGTGTAGACCGTCTGCGGACAGGAGTAGCCGCACCAGACCCGCCCGGCCACGGCGGTGACGAAGAAGAGGGTGAGGGCACAGAAGACCAGCAGGCCCGCCAGATAGACGAAGTCCTGCGGCCAGAGCACGGCACCGAAGAGGTGGAACTTGCGGGCGTCCAGGTCGAAGAGGACGGCCTGACGGCCGTTCCACTGCAGCCAGGGCAGCCCGTAGAAGACCAGCTGGGTGATGATCACGGCGGCAATCCGGAGATTGTCGTAGCGACCACGCACCGAGCGGGGCTGGATCTTGACCCGCGCCGAGTAGCTGGAGAACAGTCCACCTTCCTTGCCAGCCTCGTTGGCGGCAGCCTGAGCTGCTGCCGTCTTGGCTTTGCCTGTGCCGGTCGTCGAGCGGTTGCGGTGGACTTGGATGACGCGGGTTTCGGGTTCCACGGGATCAGTTCTTCTTCGGGTTGGACAGCGACATCACGTAAGCGGCCAGCACATCGATCTGTTCCTTGGTGAACAGGTCCTTGTGAGCCGGCATCTGACTGTCAAAGCCATTGTTGATGGCGTGCATGACACCCTTCAGACCACCACCGTGCAGCCAGATGCGGTCGGTGAGGTTGGGGGCACCCACGTCCTGGTTGCCCTTGCCGTCGGGGCCATGGCAGGCTGCGCAGATCTGGAAGCCTTTCTTGCCTTTCTGGGCCTTGACGGGGTCGGTGGCCGAGCCGGACAGCGACAGCACGTACTGCGCGGTGTTCTCGATGTCGGCCGGGCTGTCGAAGCCGGCAGCCTGCGGCGGCATGATGCCGTGACGGCCTTCCGTGATGGTCTCGACGATCGTCTCGGCATCACCCCCGTGCAGCCAGTCACCATCGGTCAGGTTCGGGAAGTGACGGCTGCCCCGGGCGTCCGCACCGTGGCACTGGGCGCAGTTGTTCAGGAAGAGCCGCTGGCCGATGGCAAGCGCCTCGGGGTTCGTCTTCAGCTGGTCAGGCGACTGGCCGGCGAACTTGGCGTAGATGGGGCCGAGCGTGGCTTCCACCTGGGCGCGCTCCTTGTGGTACTGGCCGATCGAGGTCCAGCCGCCGGCGCCCTTGAAATCACCCATGCCAGGGTAGTAGATCAGGTAGCCGATGGCGAAGAAGGTGCAGATGAGGTAGAGGCCCATCCACCAGCGGGGCAGGGGGTTGTTGGCCTCACGGATATCGCCGTCCCAGACGTGGCCGGTGGTGTTGTCCGGCGTCGGGGCGGGCCTGCGGCTGTTTGCGATCAGAACGAACAGACAGAACAGCAGGCTGAGAATGGTCAGTACGATGACGTAGTATGACCAGAAGTCGGATACGAAATCAGCCATTTTTTCTCTCGTTGGGTTCGTTCAGGGGAAGCATGGCGGCTTCATCGAAGCGGGCCTTGTTTTTCTTGGACCAGGCGTAGACGATGACGCCCAGGAAGAAGATGAGGAACACCAGGGTGAGGACACCCCGGATCACGTTGAAATCCAAGACTGTCCCTCCGTTCACTGGTTCTGCGGACGGACGCGGCCCAGACCCTGCAGGAAGGCGATCAGGGCGTCCTGTTCGGTCTTGCCCTCAAGCTCCTCGACAGCACCGTTGATGGATTCGTCGCTGAAGGGCACGCCGACGCTGCGCAGTGCTTTCATGTGACGGACGATGCTGCTCTGGTCCACCGGGGTTTCTTCCAGCCAGGGGTAGGCGGGCATGTTGGACTCGGGCACCACGTCACGCGGGTTGTGCAGGTGGGCACGGTGCCAGTCGTCGCTGTAGCGGCCGCCAACACGGGCCAGGTCCGGACCGGTGCGCTTGCTGCCCCACTGGAAGGGGTGATCCCAGACGGACTCTCCGGCCACCGAGTAGGGGCCGTAGCGCAGCGTCTCGGCGCGGAACGGACGGACCATCTGCGAGTGGCAGTTGTAGCAGCCCTCGCGCACGAAGATGTCACGACCCGCCACCTGCAGGGCGCTGGGCGGGGTCATGCCCGGCAGCGGTTCGGTGGTGGAACGCTGGAAGAAGAGCGGCACGATCTGAACCAGGCCACCGACCGACACCACCAGCACGATCAGGACGATCATCAGCCAGGGGTTGGTTTCAATTTGTTCGTGTGAGAGTTTCATCGAAGCTTCCTCGAAGGGGCTTTATGCGCGCAGCTGCCCTGTGTGCCGGTCCGGAGACCGGCACACGGAAGGTTCTGCGGGGCAGGGCGCCTGCCGGTTCAGTGGCTCTGGCTGGCGGTGTTCAGTTGGGGAGCAGCGGAGATGGCCGGGGTGCTGGTCTCGACCGTGGCGGGCAGCGCGGAGGCCTTGGTGTCGCCACGCACGGTGCGCCAGACGTTGTAGGCCATGACGATCATGCCGCTCAGGTAGAGCACGCCACCGATCAGGCGAACCACGTAGTACGGGAAGCTGGCCTTGACCGACTCGGCGAAGGTGTAGGTCAGCGTGCCGTCCGGCTCCAGGGCGCGCCACATCAGACCCTGGGTGATCCCGGCCACCCACAGGGCGATGGCGTACAGGGCGATGCCGATGGTGGCCAGCCAGAAGTGCAGCTCGATCAGGTTGGTGCTGTACATCCGATCACGGCCCCAGAGGCGCGGGATCAGGTAGTAGAGGCTGCCCATGGTGATGAGGCCGACCCAGCCCAGCGCGCCGGAGTGAACGTGACCGATGGTCCAGTCCGTGTAGTGCGACAGCGCGTTGACGGTCTTGATGGCCATCATCGGGCCTTCGAAGGTGGACATGCCGTAGAAGGACAGGGCCACGATCAGGAAGCGCAGGATGGGGTCTTCACGCAGACGGTGCCATGCACCCGACAGGGTCATGATGCCGTTGATCATGCCGCCCCAGGACGGTGCGAACAGGATGAGCGAGAAGACCATGCCCAGCGACTGGGTCCAGTCGGGCAGGGCGGTGTAGTGCAGGTGGTGCGGACCTGCCCACATGTAGGTGAAGATCAGCGCCCAGAAGTGGACGATGGACAGGCGGTACGAGTAGATGGGGCGACCGATCTGCTTGGGCACGAAGTAGTACATCATGCCCAGGAAGCCGGCGGTGAGGAAGAAGCCCACCGCATTGTGGCCATACCACCATTGCACCATGGCGTCCTGCACGCCACCGTAGACCGGATAGGACTTCATGAGGCCGGCCGGGATGGAGACGTTGTTGACGATGTGCAGGAGCGCCACGGCCAGGATGAAGCCGCCGTAGAACCAGTTGGCCACGTAGATGTGCTTGACCTTGCGCTTGACGATGGTGCCGAAGAAGACGATGGCGAAGGCCACCCAGACGGCTGCGATCAGCAGGTCAAGGGGCCATTCCATCTCGGCGTACTCCTTGGACTGGGTGTAGCCCAGGGGCAGGGAGATGATGGCGCCGATGATGACGGCCTGCCAGCCCCAGAAGGAGAACGCGGCCAGCTTGGGCGCGAACAGTGGCACCTGTGAGGTGCGCTGCACGGTGTGATAGGCGGTGGCCATGAGGCCGCAGCCCCCGAAGGCGAAGATGACTGCATTGGTATGCAGCGGGCGCAGGCGGCCGAAGCTCAGCCAGGGAATGCCCATGTTGAGCGCCGGGAAGGCAAGCTCGGCAGCGATGTAGACGCCCAGCGTCATGCCCACCACGCCCCAGACGATGGTCATGATGGAAAACTGGCGGACGACGCGGTCGTTCCACGCGATAGGGGGTGATGTAGTCATGTCGTAATAAGCCGGCGAAGGCGCGCCAGAGGCGCGATGAGTGTTGCGGACGGCGATGAAAAAAGGAGGCCTGGACAGACCGCCTGCCCTCGATAGGTGAGAGCGGCGCCTGTCCAGGCCACCTCATGGGCCTGTCGGTGATGTCCGGAGAAATGCGGGCAGCGGCTGGAGCGTCTCCACGCTGGAGCGGATGTCTCGTGACGAGAGAATGCGCAAGCCGGGACGAATTTGCTCAGAAAATCCCTTGCTGGCTATGATGTTTTATATCTGAAAGATCGCCTTGATATAAGTCAAGTCTGATACCCCCGAGGGCGCAATGCACGTGTGGAGCCGCTGGACGGCTGGAAGTCGTCGTCGGGCACGATGTGAAAAGACGTGAAAGACGTATTGTTCGTGCGACAGTGTAGGGGAGGGTGACTGACAAGGCGGCCTGGAAGGAGGGTCGTCAGGGTGTCTGGTCGGGCGTCCTGTCGGGTGTCCGGTCGGGTGTCCGGGTGGATCTTCGCCAGGTTGGCAGGCATGCTCTGGCGGCAGGGAGGAGGGCCGTACCGGGCCGTGATGGGGCGGATTCGTGTCGGATCAGTGCCCGGCAGCAGGTGGCGCGGCCGGCTGAGGAGCGGCCTTCGGCATGGCCGTGGTGGGGGCAGGCGCTTCGGCCGATGGCGCCGCGGACGGCCGGTCGTCGTCCAGCAGGATTCGTTCGGCCTCGGCGTCCAGATCCTCGAACTGGCCGGCGTGCACGGCCCAGGCCAGGGCGACCAGGATGGCGAACACCAGGACGATGGACAGGGGAATGAGGGTGTAGAGGATGTCCATGATGAGGGTCAGCGGGCGGCGCGCAGCGCGTTGAGCACCACCACCAGAGAGCTGCCGGCCATGCCCAGGCCTGCCAGCCAGGGAGGCACCAGGCCGACGGCGGCCAGCGGGATGGCCAGGACATTGTAGAGGCAGGAGAAGATCAGGTTCTGGTGGACGATGCGAAGGGCGCGACGGGCGGCATCGCGGGCCGCCAGCAGGCCATCCAGGCGTTCGGACAGCAGCAGGATGTCGGCATGGTGCTGGGCCAGCGGGGCGGCACTGGCCAGCGAGACGGAAACGTCGGCGCGGCTGAGCACCGGGGCGTCGTTGACCCCGTCGCCCACCATGGTGACGCGCCGGCCCTGCTGCTGGAAGTCGCGCATGAGGTCGAGCTTGTCCTCGGGGCGGGCGCCGGCGCGCTGTGCGTCGAGGGGCAGGTCCAGCTGCCGCGCGATGTCGGCCACGCGATCGGCATGGTCCCC
>CAUVLK010000054.1:0-10101 GCA_963552635.1 uncultured Lautropia sp.
TTCTTGAAGAAGTACTTGGCCAGCACTTCCTGACCCTCGGGGGCCAGCACGAAGGCCTGGAAGCGGCGTGCCTCTTCGGGCTGGGCGCTGTCCTTGGTGACGGCCAGCGGGTACAGGATGGGGGACTTGGTGGGAACCTCGAAGGCGGTCTTGACCTTGTCCTTCATCACGTTGGTGTCGGTACCGTAGACAAAGCCGGCATCCACTTCACCCCGGGCTACATAGTCCAGCGACTGACGCACGTTCTGGGTATTGACGGCCTTGGCCGAGACGGGCTTCCACAGGTGGGCGTCTTCCAGGACTTCCTTGGTGTAGTTGCCCACCGGCACGCTGGCCGGATTGCCGATGGCGATCTTCTGGACGGAAGCTTTCTTCAGGTCGGCCAGCTTGTTGAGCGACTGGGTGCTGTCGGCCGGCACGATGAGAACCAGGGTGTTCTGAGCGAAGTTGTGGCGGGTCTTCGGGTTGATCAGATCCTGTTTCTCGGCCTTGTCCATGGTGGCCTGGTCAGCCGAGGCGAACACGTCGACCGGGGCGCCCTTGGCCATCTGCTGCAGCAGGGCACCCGAGGCGCCGAAGTTCAACTGGATCTTGGCGTCCGGGTACTTGGCCTCGTAGCGCTGGGCGATTTCCTTGAAGGCGTTGGTGAGGCTGGCGGCAGCCGAAACGGTGATGTCGGCGGCCTGGGCGGTGCCAGCAAAGAGCGACAGGACCGACAGGGCCAGCAGTTGTTTCCTGAAGGAGATGCTTTTCATGGAGATATCCTCCTGGGTGGATGGTGTTGGAGCGAAAAATGGAGATAGCCGGAATATACACGCTTATATAGCGATTGCGACAGGGCGCCATGGCGGGCGGCGGGAAGCGTGCGATCATTGAAAGTGAAGGATTTCCTGCAATCCGTGTCTATTCTTTACGGTGTCTTTCTTTTACGTTGGCCGACATGTCTACTGAAAATCATTTCTTCCAAGAAAACCCGGTGTCCTGCTTTCATGGGGCAGCTGTGGCGGTTGCGCTGGTGATGTCCTCGGGTGCCGGGCTGTCGACGGCCCTGGCGGCAGAGTCGACGGCGCTGGCGCCGCTGGTGGTGACGGCCACCCGCGAGGCGCAGCCGATCACCGACAGTGTGGCTGACGTGGTGCTGGTGAGCCGGCAGATGCTGGAGGACAGTGGCCTTTCGTCGGTGGACGAGGCGCTGCGCCGCTTTGCCGGGCTGCAGCTGGCACGCAATGGTGGGCCTGGCCAGAGCGGCGGCTATTTCCTGCGTGGGGTGGCGGCCGGTGGAGTCGTGGTGCTGCTGGATGGCGTGCGCATCGGCTCGGCTTCATTGGGGCAGGCCGATTTCGGCGCGATGGACCTGGCGCAGATCGATCATATCGAGGTGGTGCGGGGGCCGGTGTCGGGCCTGTATGGTGCGGATGCCGTGGGCGGCGTGGTGAACCTGGTCACCCGGCGCGGCAAGGGTGCGCCTCGTCTGCAGGCTCACGCAGCGCTGGGCGGCTATCGGGGGCGTGAGGCCGGTGTTGGCGTGAGCGGGGCCAGTGGCGCCATCGACTATGCGGCCAGCGTGGGGCATGAGCAGAATCGTGGCGAATCGGCCATCCGCCCGGGGGACCGTTATGGCTACTACAACCCCGATCGGGATGGTTTCAAGCGCACGATGGGCACGGTGAACGTGGGGGTGTCGCCTGCCGCCGGTCATCGCATCGGGTGGACGGCCACCGAGGCCCGACTGAACGCGCAGTACGACAGCGCCCGCTTTGATGCAGCCACCGGGCTGTCGGATGCCTCGCCGGATTTCCGCCGTCGGGCCAGGACCACGAGCACCGTCCTCGACTATCGGGGTGAGCTGTCCTCGCGCTGGGTCACGTCGGCGCAGCTGGCGCATGGCGTGGATGATGACCGCAGCGGTGCGGTGCAACCGGATCATTACCGGACGACGCGCAACCAGGCGACGTGGCAGAACACGCTGCGCCTTGAGCCAGGCCAGCAGGTGGTGCTGGGCTGGGAGTATCTGCACGAGAAGGTGGGCAGCAACAGCTACGCCACGAGCGGCGTGGCCGGCGCATCCGAACAGCGCACGCGGCACAATCAGGCGCTGCTGGCCGGGTATACGGGGCAGTTTGGTCAGCTGGATGTGCAGGCCAGCCTGCGGCATGACCACAATTCCGCCTACGGCGGGCAGACCACAGGCAGTCTGGGGGCCAGTCAGGCGTTGACGGATCGCCTGAAGGTTCGGGCGCTGGTGGGGACGAGCTTTCGGGCGCCCACCTTCAATGACCTGTACTACCCGAACTATGGCGTGAGCACGCTGCAGCCGGAGAAGGGCCGCAATGCCGAGCTGGGGCTGGTCTGGCAGTCCTCCAACACGCGGGCGGGCATCACGATCTATCGCAACCGCATCCGCGACCTGATCGGCTATGACCCGGACAGTACCGGCACCACGTGCCCGGCCGGGTATTTCGGGTGTGCGGCCAACACGGCGCGTGCCACGCTGAAAGGGGCGACGCTCCAGACCGCGCATGACTGGGGCTTCGTGCGCCTGACGGCGGTCTTCGATTTTCTGGACGCGAGGGACGACAGCACCGGTCAGCGCCTGAACCGTCGTGCCGCGCATCAGGCCAGTGTCGGGGCCGATTATCTGGCGGACCGCTGGAGCACCGGGGCGACGTTCACCCGTGTGGGGTCGCGTCCGGACGGCAATGTGCGTCTGGGCAGCTATGCCGTGGTGGATCTGCGTGCCGACTGGAAGCTGGACACGCGCTGGAAGCTGGAAGCGAAGCTCCTGAATGCGCTGGATCGGGACATCGAGCCGGTGCGTGACTATCAGGGGCTGGGACGCCAGTTCTGGCTGGGCATGCGGGTGGACACGTCGATCTGAGCGTCGTTCGATGCATCATGATCAGGCGTCCGGAGCCGTCACTCGGGCGCCTGACAGAGTCACGCTGAAGGGCGGGCGGGCCCGGATGCGGTGGCTCGCTGGCAGCACGCCCGGAACCACTGCGCCATCAGCGCAAAGGTCTCGGGCACGCAGTCCAGCACGCCGGCCATCTCGATGAAGCCGTGGGTGAATCCTGCATAGTTGCGATGCAGCACGTCCACGCCGTCTGCGGCCAGCTTCTGCGCGTAAGCGGCGCCATCGTCGCGCAACGGGTCGAGTTCTGCTGTGATGATCAGCGCCGGAGCCGTGCCGCGATGGGAGGGGGCCAGCAAGGGAGAGGCCTGCGGATGTCGGGAATGCGCTTCCTGCCCATCCAGATAGAGGCGCATGTGCTCGGCCATCTGTTCGGTGGTTAGCGGCGGGCGCTGCGCGTTGTCGCGCAGCGATGGGTACTGAGGATGGAAGCCGCTGCGCAGATCGGTGGCCGGGTAGATGAGGATCTGGCAGGCCAGCTGTGGCAAGGCCAGCGCCACGATGGCGGCCAGGTTGCCGCCTGCACTGTCGCCGGCCACGCCCATCCGCCGGGCGTCGATGCCGAGTGAGGCGGCGTTCTGCAGGATCCAGCGCGTGGTCGCGATGCTGTCGTGCGGCGCCTGTGGCCAGGGCAGTTCCGGGGCCAGCGCGTAGTCCACGGCGATCACGATAGCCTGCGCGGCATGTGCCAGGCGACGGCAGACGCGATCGTGCGTGTCCAGATCACCCATGCTCCAGCCGCCGCCGTGGAAGTAGATGAGGGCTGCTGATTCCATGGCCGTGATGTCCGGCCGGTAGCGCCGCAAGCGGATCGGACGCTCGTCGGTGTCGGCCACCAGATCGCTCACCTCGGCCATGTCCAGGATGGGGCCGCCCACGCGCTGGCCAAACAGCTTGTACCAGCCGCGCAGGGCGCGCAGATCCTGCTGCATGGACAGGGCGGCGCCGGATTCGCCCAGTTCCTTCATGAGTTCCTGCTGGGCCAGCCGGTACTGGAAGAATTCGGCCAGCTGGGGGTGCATGTGGGAGAGCATCAGTCCGTCGTCCATGGATTGATGACATCCAGCCCAGCGGCCTGAAAGGGGTGGGTGTCGCGGGTGGCTACACTGAAATGGTGCTGCAGGGCGATGGCGGCGATGAAGCCGTCAGCTGGGGCGATGGTGCACCCCGCTGCGGCTGCATGGGCAATGACCGAAGCGTAGGCCGGTGTCGTGTGAATGTCGAAGGGCAGGATGCGGCCATGGAACATTGGCAGCAGCAGCTTGTCCAGGCGCTCGGCCAGCAGGGTCTGTCGCTTGCCAGCTGGCAACAATGCAATGCCTTTGCGGATCTCGGCAACCGTGATGGCGGACAGGAACAGGGTTTCGGACGGCTGCCGGTCCAGCCAGGCCAATACCCGGGCCTCGGGTTCCCGGCGCATGGGTTCGGAGATGACGTTGGTGTCGAGGAGGATCATTCAAGATCCACCGTTGGTGCGGATGTCCTGTCCCGGACGTTCTCGAAGATGGCGAATTCTTCATCGGTCAGTCCGACCTCCTGGCCGATGCCGGCCAGCAGTGATCCCAGCCGGATCCGCTCGGCAGGCTTGACGGCATCAGCCAAGATGGCACGCACCTCGGCTTCCGTGCTGTGCCCACGGGAGGCAGCACGTGCCTTCAGTGCACGATGGACTTCGTCAGGCAGATTGCGGACGGTGAGCATGGCCATGGCGGGTCTGGCTCCGTGGAATGGGTGTGCATTCATTGTTCCATGATGAATGCACTGGTGCAAGGCAGGCCTGTGCACCTCGAACAGGCCGGGGTCAGGCTATGGCACCTCGAACAGGTCGGGGTCAGGCCATGGGCCTGATCTCCACAACGGGCGACGCCTCTTCCGGCTACAGCCGGGCCAGCCGTTCAAGGGCGGCATGAAGGGTCTCGTCCTTCTTGGCAAAGCAGAAGCGGATGAGGTTCTGGTTGCGGCCGTCGCCGTAGAAGGGCGACAGCGGGATGGCCGCCACGCCGATGTGGGTGGTGAGCCATTCGCAGAAGGCGGCTTCGGTGGGGGCGTCCGACGAATGAGCGGGGCGCTGTCCGTCAGCGGGATGATTCGGTGTGCTGTCGCTGTTGCCGTGGTCTGTGGCCGCCGGAGCGTCTGACGTTCCGTTACGGTGCGCCAGCACGTTAGTGCGCAGGGCTTTGTCTTGCAACAGGTTGGTCACGTCCACGACCTGGAAATAGGTGCCGGCACAATCCAGTAGCCGAAAGCCCGTGCCTGCCAGGCCCTGTCGGAACAGGTCGCGCTTTTTCTGATAGAAGGCGGACAGGTTCAGGTAGTGGCCCGGATCCTGTGGGTTGTTTTCCAGATGCTGCAGGTAGTCGGCTAGGCCGGCCTGCATGGGGGTGTTGACCGTGAAGACGTTGAACTGGTGAATCTTGCGGAATTCCGCCGTCAGTGCTGCCGGCGCAGCCACGGTGCCCACCTTCCAGCCGGTGACATGGAAGGTCTTGCCGAAGCTGGAGACGACCAGGCTGCGGGCGGCCAGCTCCGGGTACCGGGAAACGCTCTGGTGCGGCTGGCCGTCGAAGACCATGTGTTCGTACACCTCGTCGCTGAGCAGCAGCACGTTGGTGGAGGCGAGCAGCGTCTGCAGCTGCTGCATCTGCTGGGCCGTCCAGACCGTGCCGCTGGGGTTGTGCGGCGAGTTGATGATGAGCAGCCGGGTGCAGGGCGTGAGGGCGGCGGCGATGCGATCGAAGTCCGGCGCGAAGCTGCCGGACTGCAGCGGCACGCGCACGGGGACGGCGCCGGCCATGCGGATGGCGGGCACGTAGCTGTCGTAGCACGGGTCCAGCACGATGACTTCATCGCCAGGTCGGGTGACGGCCAGGATGGCGGTGAACAGCGCCTGGGTGGCACCGGCGGTGAGGGTGATCTCGGTGTCGGGATCGTAGGCGTGACCGTGGCAGGCCGCGATCTTGCGGGCAACGGCCTGACGCAGGGCCGGCCAGCCGGGCATGGGCGGGTACTGGTTGTGGCCGGCGCGCATGGCGCGGCTGACGGCTTCCACCAAGGCAGGATCGCAGTCGAAATCGGGAAAGCCCTGACCCAGGTTGACGGCACCGTGCTGAGCGGCCAGGGCCGACATGGTGCTGAAGATGGTGGTGCCGACATCCGGCAGGCGGCTGGGAAGGGACATGGCCATGGTGTGAGCACGATGGGAATCGGGGTTTCGCAAGCCTTCGTGGCTCGCAGCCCGATCAATGATATTCGACACCATGAACCGGATCCCGGTGCCGCGCGGTTGGGCACGGGCACCGGGATCGTCTTCTGCGAGAGGGACGGAGAGGCTCACGCCCCCGTCCGGCACGCAGAGGGCTTACAGGGCAGCCAGCGCGGCGGCGTAGTCGGGCTCGTCCTTGATCTCGGACACCAGCTGGCTGTGCAGCACCTGGTCGTTCTCATCCAGCACCACCACGCCGCGGGCGCACAGGCCGGCCAGCGGGCCGTTTTCGATGTTCACGCCGTAGGCGGTCCGGAATTCCGGGTTGCGGAAGGAGGACAGCATCACGACGTTGGACAGGCCTTCGGCGCCGCAGAAGCGGGCCTGGGCAAAGGGCAGGTCAGCCGAGATGCACAGCACGACGGTGTTGGCCAGCTTGCCGGCGTCCTGGTTGAAGTGGCGCACCGAGGCGGCGCAGACGCCGGTGTCGACGCTGGGGAAGATGTTGAGCACCTTGCGCTTGCCGGCGTAGGTGGCCAGCGTGGCTTCGCCCAGCTCACCGGTGGTGAGTGTGAAGGCGGGGGCCTTGCTGCCCTTGGCGGGGAAGGTGCCGCCAACCTTGATGGGATTGCCGGCGAGGGTGACTTGGCTCATGAGGATCTCCTGGAGGGGCGGGAAGGATGCTGCGACCGTGGGCTTGCGGGCCCGTGTCGCCAACCCTCCCCGCGAGCACGGAAAGGGAACGCGAGGTTCCCTGGGTCAGACGAGTCTGGGCATGATACCCGGAAGGTCTGACGGTAGCTTTACTGGCCGGCCATGTGCTGGAAGATCCGCAGGCCGGATTCGGCGGCCGGCATCTGGTCTTTCAGGAAGCCTTGCAGCATCTGTGCCTGCTTCACTTCCTGCAGGGCGTCCTTCACGGCCTGGGCGCTCGCCTTTCCGGGCTGCTTGCGGGCCTGGGCCTTGGCCTGCTTCAGCTTGACCTTGGCGTCCTGCTCGGATGTGACGGCCCTGCGCAGGCTTTTCTGCAGATCGGGCAGTTTCTTCCCGGCGCGCTCGTATTCGACCTTCCAGGTGGCCTTCGGATCCAGCAGCTTGCAGGCAACCGGGGCCGAGACCGAGCGATCCCGCATGTCGAAGGTGGTGACGGTGCAGGCGTCGGGCCTGTCCAGGCCATCGATGCCCTGCACGGAGGGTGCGATGTGAACGCGATGCAGGCGGGCGCCCCGGGTGGCATTGCCGCCTTCCCAGTCCTTGGTGGTCAGGTAGACATCGGTGCCTTTGGCGGTGTGGCGCACGTGCAGGTTGGAAGGCGCATCCTGGAAGGCAATGTTGACGAACTGGCCCGGCACGAAGCCTGTGGCCTGGGCGGGCAGGGATGCCACGGTGAGGGTGTGGCTTTCGTAGTTGGTGGAGAAGACCTGTCCGGATTCAGGTGAATAGCCCACTTCGACGGTGCCGCTGCCGGTGAGCAGGCTGCTGCGCGCCCCGGTGGCCGGATCGATGAGCAGTAGGTTGGGCAGTGCACCCACGCCGTAGACGCTGGCCAGCAGCTGCTTGCCGGGACCCGCCACATAGTTGTAGACGTTGAGCCCCTCGTCCATGCCGGTGAGCGGGGAGGTGGCCCCGGTCTTCGGGTCCACGGCTGTCACGCCATGGGTGCCGGTCAGTACCCGGCCATCCAGGTAGGCCAGCGGGATGACCAGACCATTGCCGATGGACTGCACGGCAAAGCCCGGTGCGTGCTCGCCTTCCGGGGTGTACTTCATGAGGTAGCTGGGCGGCTTGCCGGGCGCGAAGGTGTTGTAGTTGATGTAGAAGTTGCCGGCTTCATCCAGCACGACGTAGCGGCCCCGATATTTCTGGCCCTTCACGTCGGTGTCGGCCTTGCGGCAGGTGATCTTGCCGTCGGCCAGGTTCACCAGGCTGAAGGCGTTGACGTAGGTGTGCGTGGCAATGGCACGCTTGCCGTCCTGGCTGAGGGCCAGGGCATGGGTGGCAAAGGGCAGCTTGATGGTGTTCTTCAGGGCCAGGGTGTCGGCGTCCAGCGCCACCAGGGCCCCTGGGGTGATGTTCTTGGCCATCTTGCCGCCAAAGGCAGCATACAGGGTGCCGTCATGTTCGTGCATCTGATAGAAGCCCCAGACGTACTGGGGCTTCTTGTCCTTGTCGCCTTTCGGTTTCTCGGCTTTGGACTCAGGCTGATTCAGGCCGTAGTCGTCGCCGTGATTGGCCCATTGGGGGTCGTAGCCTTCCAGCTTTTCGCAGCCGCTGGTGGGTTTGAAGTCGGAGGCGTCGAGGCTGACGGGCTTGGAGGGTGCGGGGCCGGGCTTGCCCGTGGGGGCTGCCAGGGCAGTGCCGCAGGCCAGCGCGGTGGCGACGGCCAGGGCGATACGGGAAGGTTGCAGCATGGGATCGGTCTCCTGGGCTTGAGGATGCTAACGTTAACGAGAGTTATTATTGTGCATCATCTGTGAAAGTGCTTGGAAACACACTTCATGGCGTGGGGCTGTGCTTCGGACAGGCATGAAAAAAGCCGGATCGGCACGTGGCACGATCCGGCTTTTGATGTCCTGGTCGGGGTGAGAGGATTCGAACCTCCGGCCTCTACGTCCCGAACGTAGCGCTCTACCAGGCTAAGCTACACCCCGAGTGGATTGCCGCAATGATACTACATATTGCGTGAAACCGAGTAAGAAGATAAGTATACCAGAGCTTCGCGATATTGGGAGGGGGGCATTTGCGCCAAAGCCTCATGTGCCCGGTTTGCTTCCTGTTCGGCCAGCTGGCGCGCGTAGCCAAGGGCGTCGCAGCGCTGGATGGCCTGATGGATGAGGTCGAAGTGCTCGGTCTCGCCGTTCAGGATGGCCTGGCGGACGATCTCGCGGTCTTCGGGCGAACCCACTTCCATCACGCGGATGAGGGGCAGGGTGGCCTTGCCCTCGCGCAGGTCGTCGCCGATGTTCTTGCCCAGGGTCTCGCGTTCGCCGGAGTAGTCGAGGACGTCGTCGATGATCTGGAAGGCAGTGCCCAGGTGTCGGCCGTAGGCGGCGGCTGCGTCTTCCTGCTCGGGCGTGGCGCCAGCCAGCACGGCGCCGATGCGCGCCGAGGCTTCGAAGAGCTTGGCGGTCTTGAAGCGGATGACCTGCAGGTAGGCGGCCTCGTCTACGTCGGGGTCGTTGCAGTTGAGCAGCTGAAGCACCTCGCCCTCGGCGATGACGTTGGTGGCGTCGGCCAGGGTCTTGAGGATGTGGAGCTGCTCGACTTCCACCATCATCTGGAACGAGCGGGAGTAGAGGAAGTCGCCGACCAGCACCGAGGCGGCATTGCCGAACTGGGCATTGGCGGTGGGAGCACCCCGCCGCAGGGTGGATTCGTCGACGATGTCGTCGTGCAGCAGGGTGGCGGTATGGATGAACTCGACCACTGCGGCCATCAGCCAGTGGTGACCCTGCGCACGCTGCTGTTCGGTCTGTCCGTAGCCAAGAGCGCGGGCGAAGAGCGTGAGCAGCACGGGCCTGAGCCGCTTGCCGCCTGCACTGATGATGTAGGTGGCGATGGTACGGATCAGGGCGACGGGGCTGTCGAGGCGCTCCTTGATGACCCGATCGACTTCGGCGAGATCTTCAGAGATGATCGGATAGGCGTCGTAGGGTTTCAAGATGGGAAGTTGTTGTGCGTTGGCCTGACCAAGGTGCCCGGTTCCGGCAAGGGGCCCTGCCTGATGGCAGGAGCGCCCGGAATGATGCCACGTTGCCAGACGGGCAGACCCTGGGAAAGACCTGATTATATGGGCGGATGGCCGATGCCGATCGGCAGTGGTCGATTCTTCCGGAATGGGGTGCTTTTCGGGGGGAGTGGGAGGGGTTTCAAGGGGCTGGGCGACCGAATCCGGGAGAGTCACAGGGAAGGAGGCGTCTTTTCGGGCCTGCGCCCCCGAGTCCGGCGCTGAGGCTGTGGCTGTGGCTGAGGCTGTGGCTGAGGCTGT
>CAUVLK010000055.1:0-10094 GCA_963552635.1 uncultured Lautropia sp.
GGCCAGCGCCGGGCTGATCCCGCCCGAGGCCGGCAAGGCCGTGGGCGATGCCTACCGCCGCTACCGGCGCCTGCAGCACGAGATCCGCCTGAACGACGCCGAGCGTGCCCGCGTGCCACCGGCCACCGTGGCCGTCGAGGCCGGCGCCGTGAAGGCGCTGTGGCAGCACCTGTTCGGCTGAGGGGCCTGCCCGCCACGGGGCGTGTGCGCAACGATGGCCCACTGCTAGAATGGTTGCCCCCTATTGTTCAATGAACGCGCAGTGCGAAGGGAGCAAAAGGGAGCATCCGGACCACCTGGCCGATGGAGGGGGTTGCCCATGGGGCAGCCCGGCCAGCCACCGTCCCGTGCCGGCACCTTGCCCGCCCCGCCCTGTCCTGGAGATAAACAATCATGTCAATGTCGGATCGTGATGGGAAGATCTGGTTCGATGGCCAGCTCATCGACTGGCGGGATGCGAAGATCCACGTGCTCAGCCACAGCCTGCACTACGGGCTGAGCGTCTTCGAGGGCGTGCGCGCCTATGACACCGAGCTGGGCACCGCCATCTTCCGCCTGCCCGAGCACACCCGGCGCCTGCTCAACTCCGCCAAGATCTTCCAGATGAAGGTGCCTTTCGACGCCGCCACGCTGGAAGAGGCCCAGAAGGCCGTCGTGCGCGAGAACGGCCTCAAGAGCTGCTACCTGCGCCCGCTCATCTGGCTGGGTGACGACAAGCTGGGCGTCTCGCCCCGCGGCGTGAAGGTGCACGTCATGATCGCCGCCTGGCCGTGGGGTGCCTACCTGGGCGAGGACGGCATCAACAAGGGCATCCGCGTCAAGACCTCGTCCTACACCCGCCATCACGTCAACGTCTCGATGGTGCGTGCCAAGGCCGGCGGCCACTACATCAACTCCATCCTGGCCAACAACGAGGCCCTGGCCGACGGCTACGACGAGGCCATGCTGCTGGACACCGAAGGCTACGTCTCGGAAGGCTCGGGCGAGAACCTGTTCATCGTGAAGCAGGGCAAGCTCTACACGCCTGACCTGGCCTCCTGCCTGGACGGCATCACCCGCGATTCCATCCTCACTATTGCCCGCAACCTGGGCATCGAGGCCCGCGAGAAGCGCATCACCCGCGACGAGGTGTACTGCGCCGACGAAGCCTTCTTCACCGGCACCGCGGCCGAAGTCACGCCGATCCGCGAACTGGACAACCGCGTCATCGGTGAGGGCACGCGCGGCCCCATCACCACGAAGCTGCAGACCGCCTTCTTCGATGTCGTGAAAGGCAAGGATCCGGCCTATCGCCACTGGCTGCAGCCGGTGAATGCCTGAGCCCACCTCCGAAGAAAGCTGCGCCCTCCGTTACCGGACGGCGTAGCATGGGGAGGGTGCCGCACCCTGCCGTGCAGGGCGCGGTCATCCGCGCTGTCGGCCGCCTTGCGCCGTGGCATGCCCCCATCCCGCCGTGCGGGCATGCCACATGCAGAAGGAGCCCGCTTCGGTGCGGCCAGCCCTGCGGTCCTTCCATTTCCTTCCCTTCGTCGAACCCACCTTCCGCTTCGGTGCCCCCATGAGCCAGTCGCCCACCCAGAACACGGCCGTCGAGCTGGACGCCTCCGACCTGCCGGTCTTCTGCCCCAATCCCAAGATGACGCTGTGGAGCCAGCATCCGCGCGTCTATCTGGACGTGACCCATGAGGGTCAGGCCCGATGTCCTTACTGCAGCACGCTGTACCGGCTCAAGCCGGGCGTGAAGCTGCCCCACGGACATTGAACGGCCTCCCTTGCCCGGCACGCCGCGCCGTCTCTCTTTCCTTCTTTCCTGACCCATGACTCCAGACGCCATCCTTCACCAAAGCGCCTCCCACGCCCAGGAGACCTATTACCAGGCCCTGGTCGATGCCGATCTGGACGCGCTGATGGCAATCTGGGTCGATGACGATTCGGTGCTGTGCATCCTGCCTTCGGGCGAGCGCCTCTCGGGGCTGGATGCCATCCGCGACACGCATGAAGAAGTCTTTGCGCAGGGCGGCGTGCGCGTGACCTGCCACGAACTGCAGTCCTTCGAGACGGCCACCGTCTCGGTGCATCACGTCATCGAGCAGTTCGATTTCAATCCGCCCGACGAAGCGCCGCAGCGCTTCCTGGCCTACGCCACCAACGTGTTCCTGCGCACCCCGCACGGCTGGCAGCTGATGCTGCACCACGCCTCGCAGGCCGGCGACGAGATCGAACTCAGCACCCCTGCACCGACGCAGCTGCACTGACCCTCTCTTCTTGGGATGACGCCATGCCCAGCCTGATCCTGACCGATACCGTCGCCAGCCTTGCCGAGCTGAAAGAGGCCCCTCTGGAAACTTTCAGCGCTGCTGATGGACACGCCATCGCCATCCTGGACAAGGACAAACCGGCCTTCTATTGCGTATCGCCCGAACTCTATGAGTACTTCATGGAGCTGGCCGAAGATGCCGAGCTGACCAGAATCGTGGAAGAGCGCCAGCACGAGGAGCCCATTCCCGTGGAGCTGGAGTCGCTGCGTCGATGAAGTATCAGCTCACCTTCAACCCCCAAGCCCTGAAGGAGTTCAGGAAACTGGGGACAAACATCGCCAATCAGTTTCTCGACAAACTTGAGGAGCGACTGCAAAACCCGAAGGTGCCCAGCGCCCGCCTTATCGGCATGGCCGACTGCTACAAGATCAAGCTTCGCAGCAGTGGCTATCGTCTGGTCTATCAGGTACAAGACGAGAAGATCATCGTCCAGGTCATCGCCGTGGGAAAGCGTGAGCGTATGGAGGTCTATCAGAAAGCGGCACGACGGCTGTAGAGCCGACTGAACACGATCTCTGGCCTTCCTGCCTGCCCCACGGTGGCCATGTTCCGGGCTATGATCGCCAGTGATGTCCATCATCCGTGCGAATGACCATGACCCGATGTTTCACCCACGCGCTGCTGGCCGGCGCTCTTCTTGCCACCTGCACCGGCTTCGCCCAGGCCGAAACCACCCTCACCATTGCGTGTGGCTCTGTCGGGCAGGACTATGATTCCTGCAAGCACGCATCCGACGAATGGGCGCGCAAGACCGGCAACCAGGTCAAGCTGCTGTCCGTTCCCGTATCCAGCACCGAGACCCTGGGCCTTTACCAGAAGATGTTCGCGGCCGGTTCATCCGACGTGGACGTGGTGATGGTGGATATGGTCTGGCCCGGCATGATCGGCCAGCATCTGCTGGACCTCACGCCTTATGCCAAGGACGAGGTGAAGAAGCATTTTCCGGCCATCATCGCCAACAACACCGTGCAGGGCCGCCTGGTGGCCATGCCCTGGTTCACGGCGGTCGGGCTGCTCTACTACCGCAAGGACCTGCTGGAAAAATACGAACTGTCCGCCCCCACCACCTGGGATGAGTTTGCCAAGGTAGCGGCTGCCATTCAGGAAGGCGAGCGCAAGGCCGGCCGGGAGGATTTTCAGGGGTTCGTCTGGCAGGGCCGCCCCGATGAGGGCCTGACCTGTGACGCGCTGGAATGGGTGCACAGCCAGGGCGGCGGCACCATCGTCAACGAAGCCGGCGAGATCACCATCGACAATGAGAAAGCCGCCCGCGCCCTGGATCGGGCCGCCGGCTGGGTCGGCACCATCTCGCCCCAGGGCGTGCTTGGCCAGGGCGAAGAAGATGCACGCAACCTCTTCCAGAACGGCAAGGCGGCCTTCATGCGCAACTGGCCCTATGCCTGGGCCCTGGTGCAGGGCGCCAACAGTCGTGTGAAGGACAAGGTGGGTGTGGCAGCCCTGCCCGCCGGCGAGAACGGCAGTACCGCCACCCTGGGCGGCTGGCAGCTGGCGGTTTCCAAGTACACGAAGCACCCTGAAGAAGCGGCCGATCTGGTGATGCACCTGACCAGCGAGAAGGTGCAGAAGCGTCGTGCCATCGAGGGTGCCTATAACCCCACCTATCCTGCCCTGTACAAGGACAAGGAAGTTCTGGCCGCCAACCCGTTCTTCGGCACGCTGTATGACGTGCTGCCCAACGCCGTATCCCGACCATCCAGCATCACCGGCCCCAAATACGACGCCGTCAGCCAGGCCTTCTGGAGCGCGGTGCATGACGTGCTGAACGGCCGTGCCAAGGGTGCCGAGGCCGTGAAGAAGCTGCAGGAACGACTGGGCGAAGTGAAGAAAGACCAATGGCAAGAGAGGGCTGAACCATGACGACCCGCAGACCCCGCAAGGCGCCCAACAACGAATGGTGGCGCGGTGGCGTGATCTACCAGATCTATCCGCGCAGCTTTCAGGACAGCCATGGCGACGGCGTGGGCGACCTGAACGGCATCACGCAACGGCTGGACTACGTGAAGGCACTGGGCGTGGATGCCATCTGGCTGTCGCCCTTCTTCAAGAGCCCGATGCACGACTTCGGCTACGACGTCTCGGACTACCGGGCGGTCGACCCGATCTTCGGGACGCTGGACGATTTCCGCACGCTGGTGGACCGCGCGCATGCACTGGGTCTGAAGGTGATCATCGACCAGGTGCTGTCACACACCTCCGATGAACACCCCTGGTTCATCGAAAGTCGCAAGAGCCGCAAGAACCCCAAATCCGACTGGTACGTGTGGGCCGATGCCAAGCCGGACGGTTCGCCGCCCAACAACTGGCAATCCATCTTCGGCGGCAGCGCCTGGCGCTGGGACACGCGGCGGATACAGTATTACCTGCACAACTTCCTGCCCAGCCAGCCGGACCTGAACTTCCACAACCGCAAGGTGCAGGACGCGCTGCTGGCCGACATGCGCTTCTGGCTGGACCTGGGGGTGGACGGCTTCCGGCTGGATACCGTCAACTTCTACTTCCACAGCCAGACGCTGCACGACAACCCGCCCCAGTCCCACCGAGGCAAGCAGATTCCGGAGGCGGATCGGGTCAATCCCTACACCTGGCAGCGCCACCTGTACGACAAGACCCAGCCCGAGAACCTGGCGTTCCTGAAGCGGCTGCGTGCGCTGCTGGATCAGTACCCCGACACCACCACGGTGGGCGAAGTGGGTGCAGACAATGCGCTGGAGGTGATTGCGCAGTACACGGCCGACGGCGACAAGCTGCACATGGCCTACAGCTTTGATCTGCTGCACGAGCACCACTCGGCCGAGTACCTGCATCAGGTGTTCGGCAAGTTCGGCCGCATCGTGAAGGACAGATGGCCGTCATGGGCCATTTCCAATCATGACTGCCCGCGCATCCGCACCCGCTGGGGTGGGCAGCAAGGAGGCGAGGCAGTCGCCCGGCTGGCGGCAGCCATGCAGATGACGCTGCGCGGCAGCCCCTGCATCTACCAGGGCGACGAGCTGGGCCTGCCTGAAGTCGAGCTGAGCTTCGAGCAGCTGCAGGACCCCTACGGCATTCGCATGTGGCCCGAGTTCAAGGGACGCGACGGCTGCCGCACGCCCTTCCCGTGGAAGAAGCGTGGTGTCAGCGCCGGGTTCTCGGATGCGCCGAAGACCTGGCTGCCCATCCCGCCCGAGCACCGCGAACTGGCCGTGGACCAGCAGACGCGCAACCCGGATTCGATGCTGAATTTCTATCGGAACCTGCTGGCCTGGCGCAAGACACATCCGGCCCTGCTGAAAGGAAGGCTCAAGATCCTGCCCACCGACCCGCAGCTGCTCGGCTACGAGCGCCGGCTGGACGACGATGCGCTGCTGTGCGTCTTCAACTTCAGCGGCAAGAAGGCACGGCTGCCGCTGCCGCGTGGCTGGGCGGAAGGCGTCATTGATGAAGGCAGCGGGCTGACGGGCGCCGAGATCCGGCGCGGTGCGCTGGTGCTGGGGCCGTGGTCGGGAGCGGTGCTGATCCGCCCCTGAGCGGGTTCAGCGGCGCTCCTCGCCCTGCTCCTGCATCCAGGCCGCTTCGGCCTCGCGCAGCTTGGCGTCGGCGATGGAGCCGTTGTAGAAATCCAGGTCGCCGGCGTTGCGCGCCAGCCGAAGCTGCTCGATGGCCGGCTGGTTGTAGCCCAGCGCCAGGTAGCCTTCGGCCGCCGCCAGATGGGACATGCCCTTCTCGCCCTTGGCCAGGTAGGCCTCGCCCAGCATGCGCCACAGTTCGGCGTCGCTCTTGTAGAGGCGCGTTTCATTGCGCAGCAGCGCAATGGATTCATCCCACTTCTTCGCGGCGTTGAGCACTTCGGCGCGCTGGCGCAGCAGCGCCCGGGAGCCGGGGAAATCCTTGGCCGCCGCGGCCGAAGCCTGCTCGGCATCGGCCACCTTGCCGGCTGCCAGCAGATTGGCAATGCGCAGCCGCACGACGTACGGATGCGGCTTGTCGAGCAGCTTCTCGGTCTGCGTCAGGGCCTGTTCGGTGGCCAGGGCGTCGTGCCGCATGTAGGCCACGTTGGCCAGCCCGAACCAGGCGGACGGATCCTTCTTGCCTTCCTCGGTCTTGAGTTGGGCCTCGAAATGGCGGCGCACCTCGGTCTGCTTGTCCACGCTGTCGGCACTGACGGCGCGTGCCCGTGCCCGCATCAGCTGGAAATCCACGGAATCGGCCGGGGGTCTGGCGGTGGCGGCCAGCTGCTGGATGCGCAGCTTCAGGTCGTTGATGCGCTCGGCCGTGACCGGGTGGGTGCGAAGGTAGGCCGTGGTGTCGCCGCCTTCGTTGAAACGGTTCTGCTGCTGCAGGCGGCCGAAGAAGACCGGTGCGCCATTCACGTCGAAGCCGGCCTCGCGCATCACCTGCAGGCCGATGCGGTCGGCCTCGCGCTCGGCATCGCGCGAGAACGAGAGCATGGAGCGCGTGGCCATGCTCTCGCCCAGCGTGATGGCCCCCATGCCGGCGTCCGGATTGTTGCGGATGGCCAGCGCCCCCAGCACCATGCCGGCCATGGCCAGCATGCTGGCCTGCTTCTGGTTCTTCAGCATGCGGGCGATGTGGTGCTGGGTGACGTGCCCCATCTCGTGCCCCAGCACGCTGGCCAGCTCGGATTCGCTGCCGGCCACGGCCAGCAGGCCCGTATGCACGCCGATGAACCCGCCCGGCAGGGCGAAGGCGTTGATGCTGTCGTCGCGCACGATGAAGAACAGGAACGGCTGGCCACGTGCCGGTCCGGTGCCGGTGAGCCGGCTGCCGAAGCGGTTGATGAAGTCGTTCATCTCGGCATCGTCGTAGACGGTGCCGTCGGAACGCAGCTGGCGCATCACCGATTCGCCCAGACGGCGCTCGGCCGTGCCGGACAGCTCGTCACTGTCGGCCGACCCCAGGTCGGGCAGGCGTTCGATCTGGGCATGAATCGATGCCGGCATGCCCATGGTCAGTGCCAGACCCAGCAACCCTGCCCGGCCCAGACGGCGGAATGCGCGTGTCACGGGCCCTGCAGGCCTGGCGGGCAGCGCTGCAGGCCCGGCGGGCCGTGCCGCGTGTACCCGGCCTTCTGCTGCGCCGTTGCCAGCCCCCAGGCGCCCGGTCTGTTCCGGCTCGTGATGCCTCATCGACAGATTCTCTCGTGTTCGGATTGCCTGGATGGGGCTCCAGATGGCCCCGCGCCATGGCGTGCTACGGTCTTCCAACGTCCGGCCCCGCCCCTGCGACGACAGGAGGGCGCCTTCCTCCTGCTATGATGGCACGATGAACGATCTGACGCATTTCGACGCCCAGGGGCAGGCTCACATGGTGGATGTGGGCGGCAAGGCCGAAACCCGCCGCACGGCCGTGGCCGAGGGCTGGATCCGCATGCAGCCGGCCACGCTGGCGCGCATCCGGGAGGGAAGTGCCGCCAAGGGCGACGTGCTGGGTGTGGCCCGACTGGCGGCCATCATGGCCGCCAAGCGCACGTCCGACCTCATTCCGCTGTGCCATCCCATCGCGCTGTCGCGCGTGGCAGCCGAGTTCACCCTGGACGAGGCAGCCAGCCGCGTGCGCTGCGAGGTGACGGCCGAATGCACGGGCCGCACCGGGGTGGAGATGGAGGCGCTGACGGCGGTGCAGGTGGGTCTGCTGACCATCTACGACATGTGCAAGGCCGTGGACCGCGGCATGGTGATGGAAGGCGTCCGGCTGCTGGAAAAGCGCGGCGGGAAGTCGGACTGGCACAGGGATTAAGAAACCGGCATGTCGGCTGTTCCGTCCTGCCCCGGATCCCCTGAATGGGCCCTGTGAGCAGAGACGCGCCCGACGCATCACGACACGAGAACACCATCATGAAGACACAGATCCTGCTGGCCGCCACGCTGCTTGCCCTGACGGGCACGGCGTCGGCCGCCGGCTCCTTCACGCTGCAGGCCGATGACCTGCAGAACGGCGGTTTCACCCGCAAGCAGCTGCTGAGCGCCGAGTACGGCTTTGGCTGCACGGGGAACAACCAGTCACCGGCCCTGTCCTGGAAGAACGCCCCCGTGGGCACCCGGAGCTTCCTGCTCACCATGCATGATCCGGATGCCCCCACCGGCGGCATCGGCTGGACGCACTGGGTGGTGGCCAACATTCCGGCCAAGGTGGACCGACTGCCGGCCGGCATCAGCGTCGGTGACACGAAGCTGCCCGCGGGTGCCCTGCAGACGCGCACCGACGGCGGCAAGCCGGGCTACATGGGTGCCTGCCCGCCCACGGGCCGGGCGCATCGCTATGTGATCACGCTGACGGCCCTGAAAGTGGCCGAGCTGCCGGGCGTGACGGCCGATTCGACACCGGCGCTGGTCGGCTTCGTGGCCCAGGCCCACGCGCTGGGCGCCTCCAGCATCACGGTGATGTACGGGCGGTGATCCCATGGCGTGGAAATGCAGAAGCCTCCTTTCGGAGGCTTCGCACCCACTGGCTTCAGCACGTGGGGGAATATATGGGCAACGGTCACATGCACCTCAAGGGAAGTCAGTCCATCCGATGGAGCTATGGCATTGCGCGCTGCATGAACTCATCGAACAAGGGCACTGTGAACGCGATCATTCCGTGCTCGGGAGAATAGAGCATTCCTTTCTTGATCAAGTTGTCACGTACAGGGGCAACGCTATTAGCCTTGCGCCCCATTTCTGCCGCCACGTCGGATGAACGTTGAGGTTCTGGTCCCAATCCGGCCAGAGCCCGCATGTACTCACGCTCAGTCGGTGTCAAGCGGTCGAAGCGCACCCGGAAGAACGATCCATCCAGCTTGCGCAGTGAAACCCGGGTGGCCTCTTCTGCCTCCGTCCGGACAATGCGTGTCGTTCTGCAAATATTCCAGACGTTATACCCCCACTCCTGCAGGAAATAAGGGTATCCCCGCGACTGACTGTATATTTCTGCAAGAGCCTCCTCTTCAATGGAGGCGTCCTCTGCTTCGATCGGCTCCCGGATGGCCGCATGGGCGTCCGCTTCCTCCAGCCTGTCCAGGCGCGGAAAGTCAAACAGACGCTCTGCATAGCTTTTGGCATCTCCCGCCTGTCCTGCCAGCTGTGGCAGACCAGCGCCAAACAGGATAAGAGGCAAGCCCTGCTGGTTTACGGCATGCATCGCTCGAATCAAGGCCGCAAGCTCCGATCTGGAAACATATTGCAGCTCATCAATAAGCAGGGCTACTGGTTTCTTGACAGCTGCAGCAGCCTTGGCCGTTGCCACCATCAGGTCGGCGACATCCGTCTCCAGTTCCCCACTATCAGCCAGGCCAGGCTCTGGATCCACGCCCAACGAAACATCCCCCCCCCGGAGCTGACCGTCACACCACGCAGAAAGCTACGTAGTACGCGCAGGCCTTTCTTGACAGCTTCGACAGCCTGTTCCCCCCGATCCAGCTTGAGCAGAACACGGCGCATGACCTGCTGCAGCATTTGGCGCAAATCTTCGCCATCCCTTGCCTCGACGGTCTCTGCCAAGTATCCCTTGCTTTCGGCCTCCTGGGCGATCTGGTTCAGCAGCACCGTCTTGCCCACGCCTCGCAGGCCCAGGATCATCAGCGACTTGGCATGACGGCCACGCTTGACACGCTCCAAAGCCGTGATCGCCTGCTGCAGTACGTCAGCACGCCCAGCCAGTTCAGGAGGCCGTACCCCCGCGCCGGGATTGAAAGGGTTCCGATACTCGTCCATGCAACAAATCCACGATTGATAGTGAAACATAGACAATAATAGCCTTTATAGGCTATACATACCT
>CAUVLK010000056.1:0-9816 GCA_963552635.1 uncultured Lautropia sp.
CACACCAACACCTGCGCCCATCCAGCCGGATCCCGTCGCGCCCGCACCCGTCAAACCGGTCGGCCCGGTCTCGCCCGCTCCGGAACCGACACCGGCAGGCACGCCTACGCCTGCTCCCGAGCCAGCACCTTCCACGCCGGTCGCCCCCGTCATCCCTGTAGCCCCCGTCAAGCCCATCACGCCTGCTGCTCCCGCAGCACCTGACACACCGACAGTGCCTGTTGTGCCTGACACGCCAGCGGCACCTGTGGCCCCCGTCCCGCTGCCGACGCCAAAGCCGACGCCTGCCCCCACCGTGCCTCCCGTCGTGCCGGTCCAGCCCGACCTGCCCACGACGCCGGAGCCCATCCGTCCGCGCCCGCCCGAGCCCGAGCCAGTACCGGAACCCACGCCTGCGCCGGAACCGCTGCCTGCGCCGACCCCAGGTCCAGCCCCGACGCCCGAGCCTGCGCCCGTTCCTGCACCCGAGCCCACCGTACCGGGTCCGGCTCCCGTGCCCACGCCACAACCCGCACCTACACCTGCTCCGGCTCCATCGTCCGAGCCGGTGCCTACGCCTGCGCCTGGCCCAACCCCGGATCCAGCCCAAACGCCCACGCCAACGCCCTCACCAGCGCCTCAGCCTGCACCGGCTCCGGTACAGCCCTCCGAGCCGGATCCCGTTCCCGCGCCTGCACCGCAGCCCGCTCCCGAACCGGCTCCCACTCCTTCACCGGCTCCAGCCCCCCTGCCGGTGCCCTCGCCTGGCTCTGATCCTGCCCCCGCACCGACGCCCACGCCGGCACCACAGCCTGCGCCAGCTCCGGTACAGCCTCCCGAGCCCGATCCAGCACCCGTGCCAGCGCCGATGCCGCAACCCGCTCCCGAGCCAGCCCCGACACCTGCCCCCGGCTCCCACGCCAGCGCCACGCCCCGTGCCCACGCCTGCGCCACTGCCCGCAGTTCCCGTCCCGGTACCGCCCCCGGCAAGCCTTGCGCCTGCCCTGCCCGCCGGCAACCACGCTGCCGGCAAGCTGCGCCTGGTCGCCCACAATGCTCCCTGGCCCTTCAACTACACCCTGGAAGACAGCGGGCCACAGCTCAGCCTGAACAGGAACCTGCGCCTCGAACGTCTGGGCAGCTGCGGCATGTTCGGCAACTGCCTGGATTTCCGTCAGGCCAGGCTCGCCGAGTCCGGCCACAGCGGCGCCGTCACCTGGGGACGCTTCAACGGCGGACATGCACGTCTGCACCTGCTGCTGATGGACCTGGACAACCAGCTGCAACAGGATCGCGGCATCCACTATCTGGCGGGCATTCCCACCGTCACCATGCCCACCCGCGGCATGGCGCGCTACACGCTGTCAGGTGCCACCGCCCCCACCTTCGGCAAGGGCGGCACGGCACCCGGCAGCTTCTCGGGTCAGGGCCTGGTGCAGTTCGGCCCCGGAACGGGCACCCGCATCGCGCTGGAAGGCCAGCTCAAGTTCGGCAACGATCAGCACTACCGGATGGTCACCGAGGGAGCCGGCTTCGATGCCCAGGGGCGCCTGAACGCCATCGGCAGCACCAACCTGCGCATGACCGCACCCAACACCTTCACCGGCCAGCTGCAGGTGAATGCCCTGGGCCGCAGTGACAACATGAAGTGCGGCGCTGGCGACTGCCGCGCCGACGTCAACGGCGCCTTCTTCGGGCAGGACGCCGCCCAGCTGGGCTTCGGCTACACCGTCAGCAACCCGAAGTACAGCGGCGAGACCGACACCATCCAGGGGGTGGCCGTGATGGACCGCAGCGCCCCCTGACCGGAGCCACAAGCGGGCTGCCCGCCCCCTGCATGGGGGCACACGCTACAATTCAAGGGCCCAACCCATTCATTTGCCCGCAGCATGCCGGCCCAGGCCCACTTCTCCATCGACGAACCCGACAACCAGCGGCTGGCCAGCCTGTGTGGTGCCCTTGACGCGCACCTGCGCCTCATCGAGTCCGCCCTGGACGTGCGCATCAGCCGCCGCGGCAGCCAGTTCACCCTCAGCGGCCAGGGGCAGGAACCCGCCCGGGCCGCCAGCCTGCTCGGCCGCCTCTACCACGCCCACCGCCACCCGCTCAGCCCGGAGGACATCCAACTGGCCATCATCCAATCCCGCCACGACGATCCGGCAGACCCGCCCGTCACCGAAACGCTGCCGCCGCAGTCGCCCGACAATCCCACCTTCCGCACCCGGCGCGGTGAGCTGCAGGGGCGCACTCCCAACCAGCGCAAGTACCTGAAGAACATCCTCGGGCACGACCTCACCTTCGGCATCGGCCCGGCCGGCACCGGCAAGACCTTCCTGGCGGTGGCCTGCGCCATCGATGCCCTGGATCGTGACCAGGTCGAGCGCATCATCCTCACCCGCCCGGCCGTGGAAGCCGGCGAGCGCCTGGGCTTCCTGCCCGGCGATCTCACCCAGAAGATCGACCCCTACCTGCGCCCGCTCTTCGACGCCCTCAACGAGCTGATGGGCCCCGAGCGCGTCGGCAAGCTCATCGAGCGTCAGCAGATCGAGATCGCCCCGCTGGCCTACATGCGTGGCCGCACGCTGTCCAACGCCTTCATCATCCTGGACGAGGCACAGAATACCACGCCCGAGCAGATGAAGATGTTCCTCACCCGCATCGGCTTCGGCTCCAAGGCGGTCATCACCGGCGACATCACCCAGATCGACCTGCCCGCGCCGCGCAAGAGCGGCCTGGTGCAGGCCCAGCGCGTGCTGAAGAACGTCAAGGGCATCGCCTTCAACCGCTTCGAATCCGGCGACGTGGTGCGTCACCCGCTGGTGGCCCGCATCGTCGAGGCCTACGAGAAGCACGTCGAGAACCGCAAGCGCTCCGATGCCTGATTCCGACAAGTCGCGCAGCCCCGCTGCCAGCACCGGAAACCGCAAGGCCACGGCCTCCCGGGGCCGCAGCCCGGACGCGGCCCCGCGTGTGCCCCACCGGCTTTCACTCCAGATCCAGTTCGACGACACGGTCGACCTGGCCGACCTGCCCGCCTCCCGGCCGCAGCTGCGCCGCTGGGTACAGGCCGCCCTCGAAACCGACGCCGAGCTGGTGCTGCGCTTCGTCGGCCGCGAGGAAAGCCGGCAGCTCAACCACCAGTACCGGGGCAAGGACAGACCCACCAACGTCCTGACCTTCGACTACGCGCACGAGCCGGTGGTGCAGGCCGACATCGTCATCTGCCTGCCCGTGCTGCAGGACGAGGCCCACGCCCAGCACAAGCCGCTGCGCAACCACCTCGCTCACCTGGTCATCCACGGCGTGCTGCACGCCCATGGCATGGACCACCTCACCGACGAGGAAGCGGCCGAGATGGAGTCCCGCGAGATCGCGCTGCTGCACCGGTTCCGCATCGACGACCCCTACCGTCTGCCGGACGACTGAAACCCCCATGCCTCGCTTCCTCGGCCGATTCCTGCAGAACCACCGGGCGACGCTGACCGCCCTTGCCCTGGGCATCGCCCACGCCTTCACCTTCGCCCCCTGGGGCAGCGACTGGCTGGAATTGCTGGTGCTGACCGGCTTTGCCGGCCTGCTGCTGTCGGCCATCGGGCAGCACGCCCAGCGGCACGGCCATGCACACCGCCGCCCTCCTCCCGGCCCCTTCCGGCTGGGCCTGCTGTTCGGCATCGGCTGGTTCACCGCCGGCATCAGCTGGGTCTACGTCAGCATGCACCACTATGGTGGCGTGGCCGCCCCGCTGGCCGCACTGGCAACCCTCCTCTTTGCCACCTATCTGGCCCTGTATCCGGCACTGGGGGCCTGGCTGTGCAGCCGCCTGTGCCGCCGGCAGCTCGATGCCACCCGACACCTGTCCGCCTGGCGCTTCATCCTGACCTTCGGCGGTGCCATGACGCTCGCCGAACTGGCCCGCGGCTGGGTCCTCACCGGCTTTCCCTGGCTGGGCATCGGCTATGCCCATGTCGAAGGCGCCCTGGTCGGACTGGCGCCGATAGGCGGCGTCTACCTGGTCACGCTGGGCGCCGCGCTCACCGCGGCCAGCCTGGCCGTGGCGGCCCACCGGCTGCTGGCCCATCTGCGCCATGCCCGCCGCAACAGTCTGGACACGCCCGACAACCTGCGTCCCCAACGCAACCTGCGCACCTCACGTGCGGCCTCCGCACTGCCCTGCCTGCTGGCCGCCCTGGGCGTCATGGTGCTGGGCGGCACCCTGCGAACCAAGGAATGGGGCCTCCCCACCGGCAAGTCGATCTCGGTGAGCCTGCTGCAGGGCAACGTCCCGCAGCAGATGAAGTTCGACCCCGGCCCTGCCGCCCTGGCGCGCGAGCAATACCTGGACATGATCGAGGCCAACCCCGCCGACCTGGTGCTGCTGCCCGAGACCGCCTGGACCACGCGCTGGGAAGCCACCGAGCCCGCGCTTCAGCGACGCCTGCACCGCTTCCTGACCAGCACCCACAGCACCGTGGCCCTGGGCCTGCCGCGCTTTGTCCAGGTCCACGAGAACACCCAGCCGGGTGCAACCGCCAGCCGCTTCACGGGCGCCCCCACCGACACACATGACGGCGGATCCTCCGAGGCCGCTTCGGAGACACCACCCCCGCTGCCCGTCTGGCAGGTCAGCAACAGCGTGGAAGTCTTCACCGCCGACACCCTGCCCGATCCGCTCACGGCCGATACCCAGCACACGCCGGTCCGCTATCACTACGACAAGCGCCACCTGGTGCCCTTCGGCGAATTCATCCCCGAGGGCTTTCACTGGTTCATGACGCTCATGAGCATCCCGCTCGGCGACCAGGCCCGAGGTCCCGCCCAGCAGCCCCTGCTCGCAATCAGGAGCCAGCGCATCGGCTTCAACATCTGCTATGAGGACATCTTCGGCGAAGAACTGCTCTCGCAGGTGAAAGGCACCCGCAACGCCAAGGGCACGTACACGGGCGGCGCCACCATACTGGCCAATCTCACCAACCTGGGCTGGTTCGGCAACTCCCATGCCCTGCCCCAGCACCTGCAGATCGCCCGCATGCGCGCGCTGGAAACTGCCCGGCCCATCATCCGCGCCACCAACACCGGCATGACGGCCGTCATCAGCGCTCACGGCATCGTCCAGATCCGGCTGCGCCCGCACGAGACCGGCGCGCTGAAGGCCACCCTTCAGGGACACACCGGCCTGACCCCCTACGTGCGCCTGGGCGGCAACGCCCCCGTGCTGGGCCTGTCGCTGGCCCTAGTGGCCATCGGCACCCTTCCTGCACGGCCCCGCAAGCCCGCCTCGTCTGCCCACCGAAAAAGACGGAACCGCAGAGGCCCTGAGCGAGCCCGTCGCCATCACCCGCCGTCCGACCGCTGAACCTCCATCGGGAATTCCTCCACAGAGGCAATGATGCACCGCAACAAAACATGCGATCATGGCCTCCAGACATTTCCAACCGGAGGAGATCCATGTCCAACCCCACGCCGCGTTCCGCCCCGCAGGGCCGTCTGGCCGGCAAGGTCAGCCTCATCACCGGCGCTGCCCAGGGCATCGGTGAGGCCACCGCCCTCAAGTTCGCTGCTGAGGGCGCCATCGTCATCGTCTGCGACATCAACCCGACCGGCATCGAAGCCGTGGTGCAGCAGTGCCGTGCCCTGGGTGCAGAGGCCGAAGGCCACGTCATGGATGTCACCGACCGCGCGACCATCGACGCCGTCGTCGCCAAGGTCCAGGAAAAGCACGGCCGCATCGACGTGCTGGTCAACAACGCCGGCATCACACAGGACGCCCGTCTCGTCAAGATGACCCAGGAACAGTTCGACCGGGTCATCGACATCAACCTGCGCGGCGTCTTCCATTGCAGCCAGGCCGTCGCCCCGGGCATGATCGAGCGAAACAGCGGCGTCATCCTCAATGCCAGCTCCGTCGTCGGCCTGTACGGCAACTTCGGCCAGACCAACTATGCCGCCACCAAGTTCGGCCTCATCGGCTTCACCAAGACCTGGAGCCGCGAACTGGGCCCGAAGGGCGTGCGCGTCAACGCCGTCGCCCCGGGCTTCATCGCCACCCCCATTCTCAACGCCATGCCCGAAAAGGTGCTGGACGGCATGAAGGCCCGCATCCCGCTGGGCCGCCTGGGCAAACCCGCCGAGATCGCCAACGTCTACGCCTTCCTGGCCAGCGACGAAGCCAGCTACATCAACGGCGAGGTCATCGAGGTCTCGGGCGGCATCTCGCTCTGACCAGCCTGCAACGGAAGCGCCACAAGGAGCCCCCGTCCTTGCCCCCCGTCACGGTCATGCTGCGCAGGGCCTGCTGACGGGATCAGAATAGCGGGAACACTCCGACCAAGTCCTCGACCCACGCCCCATGTCGCAGGCTCATTCCGCCACCTCCCAGAACGCCGCCACGGGCGAGTCCGCCCCCTCGCGTACTGCCCGCATCCGCCACTTCCTGCACCAGCGCCTGCGCAAGACCCACCGCATCCCGCACAAGAGCCTGGAGTTCGCCTGCATGCTGGTCGGTGCCACACTGGTGGCGCTCACCTCGCTGGGCTTTGCGGAACTGGCCGATCTCGCCCTGGACTGGAATGCCCGGTGGACCACTCGCCATCCGCTGGCCGCCTGGATCATGCTGCCGCTGGGCCTGGCCGCCCTGGCCTGGTACACCCCGCGCCACGCACCCTTTGTGGCCGGCAGCGGCATCCCGCAGGTCATCGCCGCCATCAGCCTGCCCTACGGCCCGCTCAAGAACCGGCTGGTCACGTTCTGGCAGACGCTTGCCAAGATTCCCCTCACGCTGCTGGCCATGCTGATCGGTGCCTCGGTGGGCCGCGAAGGCCCCTCCGTGCAGGTCGGAGCGGCCGTCATGCTGGCCTGGGGTGATGTCTGCCGCCGCCATGGCATCGCCTTCCGAGGGCTCACCGCCAACGAACTGATGGCCACCGGCGCCGCCGGAGGCCTGGCCGCCGCCTTCAATGCTCCGCTGGCCGGCGTGGTCTTTGCCATCGAGGAACTGGGGCGCGGCGTGGTGCTGCACTGGGGCCGGCGCGTGCTGCTGGGCGTGCTGGCTGCCGGCTTCATTCTCGTGGCCATCAAGGGCAACAACCCCTACTTCCCCCAATATGCCGGCGCCACCACCGTGCCCGACATGGCCCTGTGGGTAGGACTGTGCGGCATCATTTGCGGCGTGCTGGGCGGCACCTTCGCGCGGCTGCTCTTTCGCGGTGCCGCCAGCTGCGTGCCGGCCTTCCTGCGCGGCCCGGTGCGTCGCCATCCCGTTCTGCTGGCCATCGTCATGGGCCTGCTGCTGGCCGCCCTGGGCACCTGGACCCACGGCCAGACCTACGGCACCGGCTACCAGATGGTCACCCAGGCACTGGACGGGCATGCCATCGCGCCCCCCGAAACCGGCCTGGCCAAGCTGGCCGCCACCGTCTTCACCTACTGGACCGGCATCGCCGGCGGCATCTTCACCCCGGCACTCAGCACCGGTGCCGGCATCGGCAGCCACCTGGCCTCGCTCGCAGGCGGGATGGTGGACGAGCGCCTGCTGGTGCTGCTGTGCATGTCCGCCTTCCTGGCCGGCGCCACCCAGTCGCCCGTCACCGCCAGCGTCATCGTCATGGAAATGACCGGCAGCCAGCCCGTGCTCATCTGGTCCCTGATCGGCAGTCTCGTCGCCACCCTGGTCTCGCGCCAGATCCACCCCCGTCCCTTCTACCACAGCGCCGCCGGCCGCTTCCGGCAGCGCATCCAGGAAGAAGGCCCCAGCCAGGAACTTGAACGCCCGAGGCCCTCGGAACCTTCTTCCTGACCTTGAGCCCCAACCTCCGCCCCCCGATCCCGTATACTGGCCCGACCCGCATCGGGCGCGGGCGCAGCACGGCTCTGCCTCCACGAGGAGACCTCCGAAGAGAGCCCAGCCCAGACCATTCCAGGGAAACACCATGGACGAAGCCATCATCGAGGTACTGGAGCAATACCACGCCCGTATGGAGCGCGAGAACCTCAGCTTCCCGGTCGCGGCCCCGGGCGGGCGCAACAGCGTCAACTTCCAGTCCATGCTGGCCATCGGTCCCGAGACCGGGCAGTTCCTCAACATCCTGGTCCACAGCCTCACCGCGCCACGCATCCTGGAACTGGGCACCTCCTTCGGCTACTCCGCCATCTGGCTGGCCGAAGCGGCACGTGCCACCGGTGGCCACCTCACCACCATCGAGATCGATCCCGAAAGATCCGCCCACGCCCTGGAGATGAGCACCAAGGCCTGTCTCTCTCCTCTCGTCGACTTCCGGATCGGTGACGCCGTCACCCTCCTCGACAGCATCCCCGACCGCTTCGACTTCGTCTTCGTCAACCTTCGGAAAGATCTCTATCTGCCCTGCCTGGAGGCCTTCCATCCAAAGCTGGCCCCCGGCGCCGTCATCGTGGCCAATAACATCGTCCGTCCGGGCGGCCCCGAACTGGAAGCCTACGTCCAGGCATTGCGCGCCAAGCCCGGCATCAGCAGCACCCTGCTGCCCGTCGGCAGCGGCCTGGAAGTCAGTCGCTACCAGCCCTGATTCCGCCCCTCATCCCGACCCGGACCCCGGCCCTGAAAACCCGCCTGAACACATCCCGGGCACCCATTTCACAGCCGGGGTGTCAGATCAATCGTCACGCCCGTTCTGATAGGGACGCATCAGTAACATAGCCGGACGCCAATCCCAGAGGTCGCCTGTCGAAAGGCAACCTCCCCGTCCGCATGATCTCGTTCGCCACCGACTTCGCGGTCGATCCTGCCCATGGCCCGGAAGACTTCCTGCGCGCCATCGCCTCCTGGCTTCTGGATGTCGAACGTACCGCCATTGCAGCCGAACAGCTGCGGGCCTTGCCCACCGAGACCTCATCCCGCATCAATACCGGCGGTGAACTGCTGCAGACCCTGATCGCTCGGCAGCCCGACACCACAGTGGCCGGCATCCGCTACAGCCGCCAGGAAGAGCACCTGACCTGGATCACCACCGTCGTCTTCTCCCGGCGACACAAGGCCCAGGGAAGTGGTGCCGGAAATGCCGATCTCCCGAACACGGCCACCTCGGAAACGGACACCGCACCGGCAGGCGATGCCTGGCTTGGCATCCGCATCGAATGCACCTCCAGCCTGCCCCAGGCCCACCTGCCCGTCGACCGGAATCCCGCCATCGTCCCCGCCCTGCTGACTGCCCTGGGCGGCGGTCAGGACGGCCCCCTGCGCGTCTCGGATCAGCCCCGACTGCTGGCCGGCCACGAACTCCCCCTGGCCGCCAATCTCATCCTGGGCAACGGCGCCCATCGCCTGCCCATCGTCTACGTCAGCGCCTGTTTCCAGCCCGGCCACGCCATCGATCCCCGGCGTCTGGCATCCCGGCTGGCCGGACGGGCCCACGTCGTGGTCGAACCCGGCAACAGCTTCTCGCGCCAGCTGCAGGCACTGGCCGAATCCACCAACGTCTACGGGGGCACGGTCGGCATCTACTGGCCCGAGGGCGGCGAGCCTCGCCGCTTCTACCTGGGCACCCTCTATCGGACGGCTGCCGAGCTTGGCGACGCCATCCAGGAAGAACTCCACCGCACGTTGCGGCAGCGGCGGCCACTGCCACGCTGCACCTGGGCCTACCTGCGAGAGCAGGTCTCGCAGAACACCATTGCCGCCCTGAAATCGGCTGGGTCGGTCTCCATCGACGACTACATCCGCAGTTTTGATGAGGAAATCGCCGCCAAGGAGCAGCGCCTGCAGGAAGCCGAAGAAGAGATCGAGCGGCTGCGCCAGGAACTGCGCCAGCGCGAAATCCGTCCCGGCGATGACAACATCCTGCTGTCGCCGGGCACGGAACGCAA
>CAUVLK010000057.1:0-9790 GCA_963552635.1 uncultured Lautropia sp.
GACATCGCCTCCAGCTTGTTGAAGATGAAGGGCTTGAACAGCTCCAGGGCCATCAGCTTGGGCAGACCGCACTGGTGCAGCTTGAGCTGCGGGCCCACCACGATGACCGAACGGCCCGAGTAGTCGACGCGCTTGCCCAGCAGGTTCTGACGGAAGCGACCGCCCTTGCCCTTGATCATGTCGGCCAGCGACTTCAGCGCACGCTTGTTGGCGCCCGTCATGGCCTTGCCACGGCGGCCGTTGTCCAGCAGCGAGTCGACCGATTCCTGCAGCATCCGCTTCTCGTTGCGGACGATGATCTCGGGGGCCTTCAGCTCCAGCAGGCGCTTGAGGCGGTTGTTCCGGTTGATGACGCGGCGATACAGGTCGTTCAGGTCGGACGTGGCGAAGCGGCCACCATCCAGCGGCACCAGCGGACGCAGCTCGGGCGGCAGCACCGGCAGCACTTCCATGACCATCCACTCGGGCCGGATGCCGGAGCGCTGGAAGCCTTCCAGCACCTTCAGGCGCTTGGCGATCTTCTTGACCTTGGCTTCGGAGCTGGTGACCTGGATTTCCTCGCGCAGGCGATCGACCTCGCGGTCCACGTCGATGGACTTGAGCAGCTCGCGCACGCCCTCGGCACCCATCGCAGCCACGAACTCGTCACCGTACTCCTCGGTCTTGGCCAGGAAGTCGTCCTCGGTGAGCAGCTGGTTGCGCTTGAGCGGGGTCATGCCGGGCTCGACCACGACATAGGCCTCGAAGTACAGCACGCGCTCGATGTCGCGCAGCGTCATGTCCAGCACCATGCCCAGACGCGACGGCAGCGACTTCAGGAACCAGATGTGCGCCACCGGGCTGGCCAGCTCGATGTGGCCCATGCGCTCGCGGCGCACCTTGGCCAGCGTCACTTCCACGCCGCACTTCTCGCAGATCACGCCGCGATGCTTGAGGCGCTTGTACTTGCCGCACAGGCACTCGTAGTCCTTGATGGGCCCGAAGATCTTGGCGCAGAACAGGCCGTCCCGCTCGGGCTTGAAGGTCCGGTAGTTGATGGTCTCGGGTTTCTTGACTTCGCCGTAGGACCAGGAGCGAATCTTGTCGGGAGAGGCCAGACCGATGCGGATGGCATCGAAGTGGTCGCTCTCCTCGACCTGTTTGAAGAGATCCAGCAATGCTTTCATGGGTTCTCCGTTGTGTTCCTCAGCTCAGTCTCAGGCGCGTTCGAGATCGATGTCGATGCCGAGCGAGCGAATTTCCTTGACCAGCACGTTGAAGGATTCCGGCATGCCGGCGTCGATGGCGTGCTCGCCCTTGACCATGTTTTCGTAGACCTTCGCACGACCGGTCACGTCGTCGGACTTGACCGTCAGCATTTCCTGCAGCGTGTAGGCGGCGCCATAGGCTTCCAGCGCCCAGACCTCCATCTCGCCGAAACGCTGGCCACCGAACTGGGCCTTGCCGCCCAGCGGCTGCTGGGTCACCAGGCTGTACGGACCGGTGGAGCGGGCGTGCATCTTGTCGTCGACCAGGTGGTGCAGCTTCAGGAAGTGCATGTAGCCCACCGTGACAGGCCGGTCGAACGGATCGCCGGTGCGGCCGTCACGCAGGATGAGCTGCGTCTTGCTGGGCGTGAAGCCCAGCTTCTCGGTCCGCGGGTCATCCGACGGGAAGGCCAGATCCAGTGCAGCGTGGATCTCTTCCTCGGTCGCACCGTCAAACACCGGGGTAGCAAACGGCACGCCGTCCCGCAGGTTGTTGGCCATCGCCAGCAGCTCGTCGTCGGACAGCTCGGACAGGTTGGCCTTCTCGCCGCGGTCGTTGTAGACCTTGTCGAGATAGCGGCGCAGCTCGGAGACCTTCACGTGGCGATCCAGCATCTCGCCGATGCGCAGGCCCACGCCCTTGGCAGCCCAGCCCAGGTGGGTTTCCAGAATCTGGCCCACATTCATCCGCGACGGCACGCCCAGCGGGTTCAGCACGATGTCGCACGGGGTGCCATCGGCCATGTAGGGCATGTCCTCGATCGGCACGATGCGCGAGACCACACCCTTGTTGCCGTGGCGGCCGGCCATCTTGTCACCAGGCTGCAGGCGACGCTTGACGGCCAGGTAGACCTTGACCATCTTCAGCACGCCCGGGGGCAGCTCGTCGCCCTGGGTGAGCTTCTTGCGCTTCTCTTCGAAGGCGAGGTCGAACTGGTGACGCTTCTGCTCGATGGCGTCCTTCATGCCTTCCAGCCAGCGGGCATCTTCCTCGTTGGCCAGACGCACCTCGAACCAGTGGTAGCGGTCCAGATCCTTCAGGTAGTCGCGGGTGACGACCGTGCCCTTGGCCAGCTTCTTGGGTCCGCCATTGGCTTCCTTGCCGTCCAGGAAACGCTCGATCCGGCTGAAGGCATCGTTCTCGACGATCCGCAGCTGGTCGTTCAGGTCCAGGCGGAAGCGCTTGAGTTCGTCGTCGATGATCGACTGCGCCCGCTTGTCACGGGTGATGCCCTCGCGGGTGAACACCTGCACGTCGATGACGGTGCCGTTCATGCCCGAAGGCACGCGCAGGCTGGTGTCCTTCACGTCGGAGGCCTTCTCGCCGAAGATCGCGCGCAGCAGCTTCTCTTCCGGGGTGAGCTGGGTCTCGCCCTTGGGCGTGACCTTGCCCACCAGCGTGTCGCCGGCCGAGACTTCGGCACCGATGTAGACGATGCCGGACTCGTCCAGACGGGCCAGCTGGCTCTCGGACAGGTTGGAGATGTCGCGGGTGATTTCCTCGGGCCCCAGCTTGGTGTCGCGCGCCAGCACCGACAGCTCCTCGATGTGGATCGAGGTGTAGCGGTCGTCGGACACCACCTTCTCCGAGATCATCACCGAGTCCTCGAAGTTGTAGCCGTTCCAGGGCATGAACGCGATCAGCATGTTCTGCCCCAGGGCCAGCTCGCCGAGGTCGGTCGAAGCGCCGTCGGCGATCACGTCGCCGGCAGCCAGCCGGTCGCCCTTGGAGACGATCGGACGCTGGTTGATGTTGGTGTTCTGGTTGCTGCGGGTGTACTTGACGAGGTTGTAGATGTCCACGCCCACTTCGCCCGCCGTGGCTTCCTCGTCGTTGACGCGGATCACCACCCGGTTGGCATCGACGTAGTCGACGATGCCGCCGCGCAGCGCGGTGACGACCGTGCCCGAGTCCACCGCACAGGTGCGCTCGATGCCGGTACCGACCAGCGGTTTCTGCGGACGCAGGCAGGGCACGGCCTGACGCTGCATGTTGGCGCCCATCAGCGCGCGGTTCGCGTCGTCGTGCTCAAGGAACGGAATCAGCGAGGCAGCCACCGACACGATCTGCGACGGCGCCACGTCGATGTACTCCACGCGGTCGGCCGAGACCAGCTGGGTCTCGCCGTTGATGCGCACCGACACCAGCTCGCCGGTCAGGCGGCCTTCATCATCCAGCTCGGCGTTGGCCTGGGCGATGACGTAGCGACCTTCCTCGATGGCCGACAGGAAGTCGATCTGGTCGGTCAGCTTCTGGTTCTCGACCTTGCGGTACGGGGTCTCCAGGAAGCCGAACTCGTTCAGGCGGGCATAGAGGGCCAGCGAGTTGATCAGACCGATGTTCGGACCTTCCGGCGTCTCGATCGGGCAGACGCGGCCATAGTGGGTCGGGTGCACGTCACGCACCTCGAAGCCGGCACGCTCACGCGTCAGACCGCCCGGGCCCAGCGCCGAGACACGGCGCTTGTGGGTGATCTCCGACAGCGGGTTGGTCTGGTCCATGAACTGCGACAGCTGGCTGGAACCGAAGAACTCGCGGATGGCGGCGCTGATCGGCTTGCTGTTGATCAGGTCATGCGGCAGCAGATTCTCGGTCTCGGCCTGGCCCAGACGCTCGCGCACGGCGCGCTCGACCCGCACCAGACCGGCGCGGAACTGGTTCTCGGCCAGCTCGCCCACGCAGCGCACGCGACGGTTGCCCAGGTGGTCGATGTCGTCGATCTCGCCCTTGCCGTTGCGCAGGTCCACCAGCAGCTTGATGACGGCAACGATGTCGTCGTCTTCCAGCGTCATGGGGCCCGTGGGCTCCTCGCGGCCGACACGGCTGTTGAACTTCATCCGGCCCACGCGCGACAGGTCGTAGGTGTCCTCGTTGTAGAAGAGGCGGTTGAACAGCGCCTCGACCGCGTCCTCGGTCGGCGGCTCACCCGGGCGCATCATCCGGTAGATGGCGATGCGGGCCGAGATCTGGTCGGCGGAGTCATCCAGGCGCAGGGTCTGCGAGATGAACGGGCCCGCGTCCAGGTCGTTGGTGTAGAGCGTGCGGAACTCGTGGATGTTGGCCGCACGCAGGCGACCCAGGCTGTCCTCGGTCAGCTCGTCGTTGGCGCGCATGACGATCTCGCCGGTCTCGGGATCGACGATGTCGGTGGCCACGGCACGGCCCAGCAGGAACTCATCCGGCACGCTGATCAGCTTCAGCCCGGCCTTTTCCATGTCGCGGATGTGCTTGGCGTTGATCCGCTTGTCCTTGGCAACGATGACGTTGCCTTCACGATCGGTGATGTCGAAGCGGGCCGTCTCACCCTTCAGACGCTCGGGCACCAGCTCCATCTTGGCGCCTTCCGACTCCAGCGTGAAGGTGTCGAAGACGAAGAAGTGGGCCAGGATCTGCTCGGGCGTCATGCCGATGGCCTTCAGCAGGATCGTCACCGGCATCTTGCGGCGACGGTCGATACGGAAGTAGAGGATGTCCTTGGCGTCGAACTCGAAGTCCAGCCACGAGCCACGGTAGGGGATGATCCGTGCCGAGAAGAGCAGCTTGCCGGAGCTGTGGGTCTTGCCACGGTCATGCTCGAAGAACACGCCGGGCGAACGATGCAGCTGCGAGACGATAACGCGCTCGGTACCGTTGATGACGAAGGAGCCAGTCGGCGTCATGAGCGGGATCTCGCCCATGTAGACCTCCTGCTCCTTCACTTCCTTGACCGTGGGCTTGCTGGCCTCACGGTCCATGATGACCAGGCGCACACGGGCGCGCAGCGGTGCGCAGAAGTTCAGGCCGCGCTGCTGGCACTCCTTCATGTCGAAGGCGGGCTGGCCCAGCGTGTAGCCGACGAACTCCAGACGCGCCATGTCGTTGTGCGAAGAGATCGGAAAGATCGACTTCAATGCCGCCTGTAGCCCTACATCCTTGCGTTGGTCGGCGGGCACGCCTTCCTGCAGGAACTCGGCATAGGATTCAAGCTGCGTGGCCAGCAGGTAAGGCACTTCCTGCACGGCACGGGCACGCCGGTGGCCAAAGCTCTTGCGGATGCGCTTCTTTTCAGTGAACGAGTAGGTCATGGACTCTCCGTGAGACGTCGGGGTCACGATAGGCGAACGGAAGCCGCGCAGCGAAGGGCACCGCAGCTTCTGATTCTGGATCCGGGGCGGGAAGGCAACATGCGGCTGGCCGGGCAGCCCGCAACAAGGCCCTGACAGGGCGAAACGCGCTGTTTCGCGGTGTACTGCATGTGTATCCGTGGAAGAAACCCGCTGCAGGGCCCGACTCGGTGGTCCGCATATGCCCGAAAGGGGCAAGCTGGCCAGCGAACAGGGTCTTGAAGCGAGTCTGGAAAGGGCAAGGGCTTCCGATCTGATGCAGCCACGACAACCACCGTGGTGTACCGGCGAAAACCACGTGAATCAGCAAGATTCAAAGGGAACAGTCCGGATTCCGGGGAGCAGGTCGAATGCGAAGAGCGGGAGAACGGCAGATGAACGCGCTTCGGAGACGACTGCAGGGAAACACCCGCATCCCTGCCCTTCGACAGGAAAATGACGGGGTTTCCCGGCAAGGCAAACCGCCGGATACACGGCAAACGACCGAGGCCCCCTGACAGCAGACCCCGGTCCCTTGGCCGATACCCGGCGGCAAGTCGATTACTTGACTTCGACCTTGGCGCCAGCGTCTTCCAGCTGTTTCTTCAGCGCGTCGGCGTCGGCCTTCGAGATGCCTTCCTTCACAGGCTTCGGAGCACCGTCGACCAAGTCCTTGGCTTCTTTCAGACCCAGGCCGGTAGCGGCACGCACGACCTTGATCACCTCGACTTTCTTCTCGCCGGCAGCGGCCAGAACCACGGTGAACTCGGTCTGCTCTTCGGCAGCAGCACCACCAGCGGCGCCACCAGCAGCCGGAGCGGCCACGGCGACGGCAGCGGCAGCAGCCGACACACCGAATTTCTCTTCCATCATCTTGATCAGTTCGGACAGTTCCAGAACCGTCATGCCTGCGACTGCGTCGAGGATCTCTTCTTTGCTCAGTGCCATTTGGAATTACTCCAGTTCGATTGCGTTTGTTTCGTCGGATGAAGCCCGACAGTCAATGTGAGTGCGGGGATGCTCAGGCAGCTTCCTGCTTGTCGCGCACGGCCGCCAGGCCGCGAACGAACTTCGTCGGAACCTCGTTGAGGGTACGAACGAAGGTAGCAACCGGTGCCTGCATCGTGCCCAGCAGCTTGGCCAACAGCTCGTCGCGGCTCGGCATGGTGGCCAGGGCCTGAACCCCGGCGACGTCCATGACCACATTGGGCATGGCACCACCTTTCAGCACGAGCTGCTCGTTGGCTTTTGCAAAGCTGGCGATCAGCTTGGCGGGCGCGACCGGATCAGCGGAAATGCCGTACATCAGCGGACCGACCATCTGGTCAGCCAGCTTCTCGTAAGGCGTATCCTTGACGGCGCGACGCACCAGCGTGTTCTTCAACACGCGCAGATACACACCCGATTCCCGTGCCTGCTTGCGCAGCTGGGTAATCTTCTCGACTGTCAGACCACGGTACTCGGCCAGGACGATCGAGCCAGCCTGTGCCACCTGGGCACTGACTTCCTCGATGACGGCCGCTTTCTCTTCACGATTGAGAGCCACGGTCTTTCCTTACAAATGAGATGGTTGCGCCGAAGCACTTCCATCGTTGACAACACGGCGATCAGGTGTGAAGCCTTCAGCCACAGGCGCTGCATCCTCAAGGGGAAGAACCACTTGGAACGCGCTGTCTGCAATCGAACACTTCATTCTTCAGGACCGCCATCTGCGTATGGCGCCGGAGACCGGATGGCGGACCACCCTGCTCCTGCATTCAAGACCGCCCTTGCCAGCGAACCGGCTTGCTTGGTCCCATACGGTCTTTGACAACACGTACCCGAGGGTACGGCCCAAAGCTTGGTGGGGGAAGGAACAGGTAGCGTCGGCAAACCGACGGAAAACCTGCTGGGCCCTTCGCCCCGAATCACTTCAAGATCTCATCAGGCCCTCAGGGCTGCCGCTTGTTGCCTTTCCGGCAAGCTGTTGCCGGAAAGGCTGCTTGCAGGCAGCCTTTGTGGCCGTGAGATCAGGCCCCGGTACCGGTGACGGTAGCGGTGTCAACCTTGACACCCACACCCATCGTGCTGGAGACCGCAACCTTGCGCAGGTACAGACCCTTGGAGGTGGCGGGCTTGGCACGGACCAGCGCCTCGACCAGAGCAGCCAGGTTCTCCTGCAGCGCGGCCACGTCGAAGGAGGCACGGCCGATGGTGGAGTGGATGATACCGGCCTTGTCGGTACGGTACTGGATCTGACCCGACTTGGCGTTCTTGACGGCCTCAGCAACGTTCGGCGTCACGGTGCCAACCTTCGGGTTCGGCATCAGGCCACGGGGGCCCAGGATCTGACCCAGCGAGCCGACCACGCGCATGGCGTCCGGCGAGGCGATGACCACGTCGAAGTCCAGCTGACCGGCCTTCACTTTCTCGGCCAGATCTTCCATGCCCACGATGTCGGCGCCGGCAGCCTTGGCCTCTTCAACCTTGGCACCCTGCGTGAACACCGCAACGCGAACCGGCTTGCCGGTACCACGGGGCAAAACCACCGAACCACGCACCAGCTGGTCGGATTTGCGGGGATCGATACCCAGCTGCACGGCCACGTCGACGGACTCGTCGAACTTGGCAGTCGCGCATTCCTTGACCAGCGCCAGGGCGTCGGCGGCGGGGTACAGCTTGTTGGCTTCGACCTTGGCGCTCAGCGCCTTGGCACGTTTGCTCAGCTTGGCCATTTACACGCCCTCCACGTTGACGCCCATGCTGCGGGCAGAACCGGCGATGGTACGCACGGCGGCATCCAGGTCGGCAGCGCTCAGGTCAGGCTGCTTGGTCTTGGCGATCTGCTCCAGCTGTTCGCGGGTCAGCGTGCCCACCTTCTCGGTGTGGGGGGTCTTCGAGCCCTTGTCGATCTTGGCAGCTTTCTTGATCAGGATGGACGCCGGCGGCGTCTTCATGATGAAGGTGAAGCTCTTGTCGGCGAAGGCGGTGATGACCACGGGGATCGGCAGACCGGGCTCCATGCCCTGCGTCTGGGCGTTGAACGCCTTGCAGAACTCCATGATGTTCAGACCGCGCTGGCCCAGGGCCGGACCGATCGGGGGCGAGGGATTGGCTTTGCCTGCAGGAACCTGCAGCTTGATGAAGCCGACGATTTTCTTGGCCATGAATGGCTACTCCTGTGAGTACGACCGCCTGTGATCAGAATGGCGAACCTTTCTGACACAGGCTCCTCAAAACGCTGCTGCCCCTTGCGAAAGGCAGCAGCCTGAAACTGTCCTGCTGCGGAAGAAAAGGCCTTCCAGTATCAGAGCTTCTCGACCTGCCCGAACTCCAGTTCGACCGGCGTGGCGCGACCGAAGATGGTGACGGACACCGTCAGGCGGCTCTTCTCGTAATTGACTTCCTCGACGTTGCCATTGAAATCGGCAAACGGGCCTTCCTTGACCCGAACCATCTCGCCGATCTCGAAGAGGGTCTTCGGACGTGGCTTTTCCACACCCTCGGCCATCTGGTTCATGATCTTGTCGACTTCAGCCTGCGAAATGGCTGCGGGCCGGTTGCCGCTACCACCCACGAACCCGGTGACCTTGTTGGTGTTCTTCACCAGGTGCCAGGTGTCGTCGTTCATTTCCATCTCGACCAGCACATAGCCGGGGAAGAAACGGCGCTCGGTGATGGAACGCTGGCCGTTCTTCATCTCCACCACTTCTTCGGTGGGGACGAGAATCTGGCCAAAGAGATCCTGCATGCCCGCACGCTCGACGCGCTCACGAATGGCACGGCCGACGCTCTTCTCCATGCCCGAGTAGGCGTGCACCACATACCAACGTTTGCTCATCAGCGACTCCAGCCCAGCACGAGATCGTACAAAACGAACTGCAGCCCGGAATCGACGAGCCACAGGAAGATGGCCATGACGACCACGAACAAGAAGACGTACAACGTGACCGACCAGGTCTCCTTCTTGGTGGGCCAGACGACTCGCCGGGTTTCCTGCCAGGATTCACGCAGGAAGGCGAGCAGACGACGACCCTGCGTCGACGTCCAGGCAATCAGACCACCCAGCACCAGACCGCCGATGACGGACAGCACCCGGAAGATCAGCGCCTGATCACGCAACAGGTAAAAGCCGACGACGCCAGCCACCACGACCAGAATGGCAAGGATCAGCTTGACTCGGTCGCCGCCGGATGTGACATCTTCGACTTTATGCTGCGCTGCCATGTATCCAGCCTGGAAGTATGCAGTCTGCGACTGCCATGAATGACTCTTGTTCTGACGAAAGCGGGCCTTGTCGGCCCGGCTTTCTTGCTACATCAGGAAAAGTGGCAGGGGCAGAGGGAATCGAACCCCCAACCTTTGGTTTTGGAGACCAACGCTCTGCCAGTTGAGCTATGCCCCTACGTTTCCTTTATCTTTGGGTATCAGGCGATGATCTTGGCGACCACACCGGCACCGACGGTACGACCACCTTCACG
>CAUVLK010000058.1:0-9781 GCA_963552635.1 uncultured Lautropia sp.
GCCTCTGCAAGCGTCCTGCGGATTTTCCGCCGGAGCGAGCGCCCCCGGAACCGTCAGCTTCGCTGCATCAGGCGTACTCGGCCAGCGCGGCGCGCATCTTCTTCATGGCCTGCGCCTCGATCTGGCGGATGCGCTCGGCCGACACACCGTATTCGTCGGCCAGGTCCTGCAGCGTACGCGCGCCTCCCTCGTCCTCGTCACGCAGCCAGCGCGACTGCACGATGTTGCGGCTGCGCTCGTCGAGCGTGGCCAGTGCGTTGGACAGACCTTCGGTCTGCAGCCAGTCGCGCTGCCGGCCCTCGATGATCTCGGTCGGCTCGCTGCCGGGAGCGGCCAGGTAGGTGGCCGGACCGAAGCCCGGACCTTCCTCGTCGTCACCCTGCGGCTCCAGCGCGATCTCGTGGCCGGTCATCCGCGTTTCCATTTCGGTCACGTCCTTCTCGCGGACGTTGAGCTGTTCAGCGATGTCGGTCACGGCCTCGGGCGTCAGCGTGTCCAGGTCCTTCTTCATCGAGCGCAGGTTGAAGAACAGCTTGCGCTGGGCCTTGGTGGTGGCCACCTTCACCAGCCGCCAGTTCTTCAGGATGTACTCGTGGATCTCGGCCTTGATCCAGTGCAGCGCGAACGACACCAGGCGCACCGAGCGATCGGGGTCGAAGCGCTTGACGGCCTTCATCAGGCCGATGTTGCCTTCCTGGATGAGGTCGGCGTGCGGCAGACCGTAGCCCAGGTACTGGCGAGCCACCGACACGACCAGACGCAGGTGGGAAGTCACCAGCGTGCGGGCGGCGTCGACGTCCTGATGCTCCTTGAAACGCCGCGCAAGGCTGGACTCCTCCTCGGCGGACAGCATGGGCATGCGATTGACCGCAGAGATGTAGGCGTCCAGATTGCCCAGTGACGGAACGGCAGGCGCAACGACACCGGTCTGGCGAGTGGCAAGTGCAACGGAGTGAGTCGTCATCGTGGCAGTAGTCTCCTGTAAATGACTAGCGGGTTAGATACTAGCACTTCGTTGTGGAGAGTGCCAGCTTTTTTTGTGTCGGAAATGTCGTGGCTTGTCAAGCCTGTGTGGTTTCTGCAGAAAACGCGGGAGGGGGCCGTTTCGCTGACAGGATGCGCAACCTCTTGTGGAAAGGCCCCGACAGCCGGAGCTGACGGGGCCTTCCGAGCGGATACCGAGGCGGAGGGCCTCAGTAGGCGTTCGGGTCGCGGAACGACACCAGGATGGTCTTCAGGATGATCTTCAGGTCGAGCCGCAGCGACCAGTGTCGCAGGTACTCCAGGTCGTAGCGGATGCGCAGCTCCATCTTCTCGATGGTGTCGGTCTCGCCGCGTGCGCCGTTGACCTGGGCCAGGCCCGTGATGCCGGGCTTGACCTTGTGGCGGATCATGTAGCCCTTGATCAGCTTGCGGTAGGTCTCGTTGTGGGCCACCGCGTGAGGGCGCGGACCCACCACGCTCATGCGGCCCTGCAGCACGTTGAAGAACTGCGGCAGCTCGTCCAGCGAGGTCTTCCGCAGGAAGCGGCCCACCGGCGTGATGCGGTCGTCGTTCTTGGTGGCCTGGCGCACTTCGGGGCCGTTTTCCTGCACCCGCATGGAGCGGAACTTGTAGACGTTGATCTCCGAGCCGTCCAGGCCGTAGCGGCGCTGCTTGAAGATGATGGGGCCCTTGGATGTGAGGCGGATGGCCAGCGCGATGGTCAGCGTGATGGGCAGCGTGATGATCAGCGCGATGGAGGCGATGACGATGTCGGACAGGCGCTTGAGCACGCCCGTGGTGCCATAGAACGGCGTCTCGCACACCGCCACCACCGGCAGGCCGCCCACAGAATCCACCCGTGCCTGGATCAGGTCGAACATGAAGATGTCGGGTACGAAGTAGATGGAGGCCGTGGTGTCACGCAGGTCTTCCAGCAGCTTCAGGATGCGCGGCTGCGAGGCCATGGGCAGGGCGATGAAGATCTGGTCGATCTTGTTGGCGCGCACGAACTGCGCCACCGCGCTGAAGCCGCCGGCCACCGGCGCTTCCGTCACCTCGCCCAGGCGGTCCGGGGTGCGGTCGTCGAAGAAGGCCATGATGCGCGTCTGGGACAGCGGGTCGTCCTGGATGGACCGGGCCAGCGTGCGGCCCAGGCTGTTGGCCGCCACCACGATGGCGGTCTGCTCGGGACGCATGGAGATGACCTTGTGCAGCAGCATGGGCGAGAGCCAGTGGCTGACGGCCTGCACGACCGGGGTGGCGATGACCCAGGTGGCCAGCACGTTCTGGTCGAACTGCCGCAGCGCGTCGATCATGAGGCCGAAGACCAGCAGCAGCCCCACCACCAGGCCCCAGCTGCCCAGCAGGTGACGCAGGTAGCCGGCCTGGTAGACCCGGAAGGGGACGCTGCCAGGGTAGCTCAGCACGAAGGTGAGGACGGCCAGCACCATTTCCTGGGCGCGCAGGGGATGCCCGGCGGCCACGGTGACCAGCAGCAGGCAGGCCACCGCCAGGATGGGGTCGATGACTGACTTGACCAGCGACAGGATGCTGCGGTTGCCGGTACGGATGGGAACGATGGAAGAAGCGAAGGTGGGGCTGTTCATACCGCTTGCCGGGGCGCCGGGAATGTGGCGAGCCCGGATCAGGAGTCTGCTGGGGGTTATTTATACAACACCGGCCGGCTGGGGGCAGCCGTCCGATGGTAATCGGTTTGGCCCTTCTGTGTCAGGGTTCACGCAGAAGTGCCCGGGACGCTGGATGGGATCAGGTGTCGATGAAGGCAACAGCTTCGGGAATGCGGGCAGTGTTCACACAGCAGGGGTCTGGGGCTTGGCATGTTCGGCTCAATGCATTAGTGTGGAAGCAGAGCAGGGCCGTCGGTGGCGGTACCATGCCCCATTCTGAGCTTTTTAAGACAGGGTAGTCATGAAAGAAATCATCGGAACACAAAAAAAAGCCGCACGGCGTCCGGCACTGCGCGCGGCCAGTGCTGCCGTGGCAGCCATCTTCTGTGGCCTGGCGGCCAGCGCTGCCCAGGCACAGGCTCAGCTGGAAGTGCCTGATCAGGACTGGACCCCCAACGCCGAGGCTGATGTCATCAAGCTCACCGGCCGCGTCGGTGTTACGCACGATAGCAATATGTTGCGTCTGAACAACCAGTCCCAGGCCGGCATCTACAGCAACAAGAAAGCGGGCGACACCTATCTCACGGGCGCCATGGGCATCGAGTTCGACCGCCTGATCAGCCAGCAGCGGCTGCGCGCCAACGCCGAGGTCGAGGGCTTCAAGTACAAGGAATACGACGACTTCGACCACGTGGGCTACAACGTCGGCTCCACGCTGGACTGGGTCGTGGGCCGCCCGCTGTTCGGCCGCGCCGGCATCAAGCTGGACCGCCGCCAGCCCACGGTGCAGGACCGTATCTACAACCAGACCACCAACGTCTCGGGTGACCGCAACAATATCAGCACCCAGAACCTGTTCTTCAACGCCGGCTTCCGCTTCACGCCGGCCTGGTCGGTCATCGGTGGCGTCGACTACGTCCGCAGCCGCAACTCGCTGGAAGTCTACAAGGACACCGACTATGACCTGAAGTCGGCCGAAGGCGGCGTGCGTTATGCGCCGGGTACCGGCATTGAGGTCGACCTGGTCTACCGTGCCACCAGCGGCGAGTACAAGTCGGCCCAGCGCTATGGTGACGACGGCTCCGCCCTGCTGTGCAACAACAACTGCCGCAAGAACGACTACGACGAGGATTCGCTGCAGGCCCGCATCCAGTACCGTCCCAGCGAGGACAGCAGCCTGGGCGGCTTCGTCGGCTACACCCGTCGTGACTACGATCAGGGCAACCGCAACTTCCGCGGTCTGACCACCGGCTTCGACACCGAGTGGGCCGTCAGCGGTGCGGTGCAGATGCGCGCCTCGCTGGGTCGCTCCATCGAGCCTGATGACGACGCCGTGACCGGCTCCTACGCCGACACCTGGTCGCTGAACTTCAGCCCGACCATCCAGGCCACCGGCAAGATCACCGTCGAGCCGTACCTGCGCCTCTACGACCGTCGCTACAAGGGTGACCAGCTGGCCGCCGGCCAGGTCGAGCGCAAGGACAAGATCTACATGGTCGGTGCCGAGGCTGACTACGAGTTCCGTCGCAACATGTTCCTCATGGCCAGCATCTCCCGTGAGCAGCGCGACTCCAACCGTGCCAACCTCGACTACAAGGCCAACGTGTTTGGCCTTGGCCTGAAGGTTCAGTTCTGATCCTTCCCTGCCTTTCGGCCCGGGCCTGACCCGGGTCCGCCTCCAGGCCCCGGTTCCCCCGGGGCCTGGTCGTTTCAGGCACGCCTTCCCATTGCACCTGCTGTCAGCTCGCCTTTGCTGGACAATCTTACGAAAGCAAGGGATATCATTCACGCAGGCGCCACAAAGGCCGGTCTAGAATCGGCGTTCACGGCCTGTCGGCCGCTTGGCGTGCCCGGGCGTTTGATTCTTGCGCGGGGCAATTCCCCTTTCCGTTCGCAGCCCTTCGGGCAAGCTGATCTCCCTTCATAGGACGGCATCCATGTTTCTTTCTCGCTTCAAGAAGTTCGTGCTGGGGCTGATGGCCCTGGCCACCATCGGTCTGGCATCGTCCCAGGCCGTGGCCCAGACCTCCCGCAGTGACTACCTGCTCGGGCCGGGTGACGTGCTGCGCATCCAGGTCTTCCAGTCCCAGGATCTGACCGTCGAGGCCCGCATCTCCGAAAGCGGCGTCATCTCCTACCCGCTGCTGGGCGTGGTCAAGCTGGCCGGCCTGTCGCCGCAGCAGGCCGAGAACCTCATCGCCACCCGTCTGCGTGAGGGCCGCTTCCTGCAGAACCCGCAGGTCACCCTGAACGTGCTGCAGTTCCGCAGCCAGCAGGTCTCGGTGCTGGGCAACGTGGCCAACCCCGGCCGCTACCCGCTGGAGACCACCGGCATGCGCCTGTCCGAGATCCTCTCGGTGGCGGGCGGCGTCAACGAGACCGGCTCCAACAACGTGCTGCTCATGACCACCCGCAACGGCCGTCCGCAGCGTCTGGAGATCGACCTGGTCGAGATGTTCAGCACCGGCGACCTGAGCAAGGACGTGGTCCTGCAGGCTGGCGACACCATCTTCGTCAACAAGGCCCCCAACTACTATGTGTATGGCCAGGTCCAGCGTCCGGGCCAGTACGTGCTTGACCGCGGCATGACCGTGGCCCAGGCCGTTGCCAAGGGCGGTGGTCTGACCCTGCGTGGTACCGACCGTGGCATCCGCCTGCACCGTCGCGTGGGTGACCGCAACATCCAGGTGCTGGAGCCCAAGCTCGACGATCCGATCCGTCCGGACGACCTGATCTTCGTGCGCGAAAGCATCTTCTGATCGGCCTTCGGCCCGATCCCTCCCGATGCCGGCTGTTCTGGCCGGCATCCTGAAAACGGCGCCTTCGGGCGCCGTTTCCTTTTGTTCCTCACATCGCCGGAACCCGAACATTTGCCGTGTTTTCCCGACGAATGGCGTCTTTCGTCCCCCGGAAGAAGCCAAATGCCAAGTCTGTCGTCGACGGCTCTCCCGGCAGTGTGGTACGTTGCAGGCATCGTGATCAGGGCCCTTCCGGGGGGCCTGATCGCCGCTCACCCTGGAAGCCACCGCGTGTGGCCGTGACCTTCGCCGGTCTTTCTCCTCTCCTTCATCACCATGTCTGCAACCCAAACCTCTTCCGTTGCCGATCGCAAGGATCTGGCCGCTCTGGCCGCCACCCACGCCAAGTGCCGTTTCTGCGGTACCCAGCTGCGTCACACCGTGGCCAACCTGGGCATGTCGCCCATGGCCAATGCCATCCGCAAGCCGGAAGACCTCAACAAGATGGAGCCGTTCTTCCCGCTGCATGCCTACGTCTGCAGCAACTGCTTCCTGGTGCAGCTGGAGGAGTTCCAGAGCGGTGAGGCCATCTTCTCGGACTACGCCTACTTCTCGTCCTACGTGCAGGCCATGCTGGACCATGGCAAGCGCTACGCCGACGAGATGACCGAGCGCTTCAAACTGGGGCCGAACAGCAAGGTGGTCGAGATCGCCGCCAACGACGGCTACCTGCTGCGCTGGTTCCTGCCCAAGGGTGTGCCCGTGCTGGGCGTGGAGCCCGCTGCCAATGTGGCCGAGGAAGGCCGCAAGCTGGGCATCCCCATGGAAGTGATGTTCTTTGGCCGTGAAAGCGCCCGCAAGCTGCGTGACATGGGCCATGCCGCCGACCTGATGGCTGCGAACAACGTGGTGGCCCACGTGCCCGACCTCAACGACTTCGTGGCGGGCTTCTCCATTCTGCTCAAGCCGCAGGGCGTGGCCACCTTCGAGTTCCACCACGTGCTGAACCTGCTGCAGAAGAACCAGTTCGACAACATCTACCACGAGCACTTCTGCTACCACTCCTTCCTCACCTTCAGCCGCATCCTGGCCCACCACGGCCTGTCGGTCTTCGATGTGGAAGAGATCCCCAACCACGGTGGCTCGCTGCGGGTGTACTGCCAGCCTGCCAAGACCGGCAACCAGCCCGTCAGCCCGCGTGTGGCCGAGATGGAGGCCCGCGAGCGTGCCGCCGGCCTGGACACGCTGGAGCCGTACCTGGCCCTGGAAGAGCGCATCCGCGCCAGCAAGCGCAGCCTGCTGCGCTTCGTGCTGGATGCCCATCAGCAGGGCAAGCGCATCGCCGCCTACGGTGCGCCCGCCAAGGCGGCCACGCTGCTCAACTACGCCGGCGTGCGTTCCGACTACATCGAATACACGGTCGACCGCAACCCGCACAAGCAGAACCACTTCCTGCCGGGCACGCAGATCCCCATCTACGGCCCCGAGCGCATTTTCGAGACCAAGCCTGACTACCTGGTCATCCTGGCCTGGAACCTGAAGGACGAGGTGATGAAGCAGATGAGCGCCATCCGTGAATGGGGCGGCCGCTTCGTCATCCTGGTGCCCGAAGTCCAGATCTACGACTGACCGTCGGCAGGGCAGGCCACGCAAGGGCCTGCCCGCCACCCGGGCATCCCGTCTTCTATCCAGATCCATATCCCCGTCACCATGACCCAAGCCATCGTCGTCGAATCGGCTGCTGCCCTGGCCCGCCAGGCCGAAGGGCAGGGCGCTGCCATGCACGCCTTCTGCACGCAGCTCTATCCCATGCTGCGCAGCATCACCGGGCAGGGCGTCCGTGACACGCTGGCCGCCATCGGTCAGCACATCCCGCTCACCGTGACCGAAGTGCCCACCGGCACGAAGATCTTCGACTGGGAAGTGCCGGCCGAGTGGCAGGTGCGGGGCGCCTGGATCAAGGGGCCGGACGGGAAGAAGATCGTCGACATCGCCGAGCACAACCTGCATCTGGTCAACTACAGCGCCCCGTTCCGGGGCACGCTGTCGCTGGAAGAGCTGCGCCCGCACCTCTTCTCGCTGCCTGACCGGCCGGACTGGATCCCCTACCGCACGCAGTACTTCAAGCGGGACTGGGGCTTCTGCCTCACCGATCGCCAGCTGCAGTCGCTCCAGCCGGGCAACTACGAAGTGTGCGTGGACACCGACTTGGTGCAGGGTTCGCTCACCTTCGGGGAATGCGTGCTGCCCGGCGAGAGCGCCGAGGAAGTGCTTGTCTCCACCCACGTCTGCCACCCCTCGCTGGCCAACGACAACCTGTCGGGCATCTCCACCGCCACCTGGCTGGCGAAGACGCTGGCCGCACTGCCCAAGCGCCGCTACACCTATCGCTTCGTGTTCATCCCGGCCACCATCGGCGCCATTGCCTGGCTGTCGCAGCGGCAGGACGTGACGAAGCGCGTGGTGCACGGCGTGGTCATCTCCGGTGTGGGCGATGCCGGCGACTACCACTACAAGCGCAGCCGCCGGGGCGATGCCGAGATCGACCGCATCATGGCGCTGGTGCTGGCCGAAAGCCAAGAAAAGCACCACCTGCTGCCCTTCATGCCCTATGGCTACGATGAGCGGCAGTTCTGCTCGCCCGGCTTCAATCTGCCCATGGGCTGCTTCTCGCGCTCCACCTACGGCAGCTACCCGCAGTACCATACTTCGGCTGACAACCTGGACTTCATCCGTCCCGAGCACCTGGAGCGATCATTGGGCCTGCTGCTGGCGGCGTTCGGCATCGTCGAGCGCAACCTCAGCTTCAACAACCTCAGCCCCTTCGGCGAGCCCCAGCTGGGCCGGCGTGGCCTGTACTCGCTCATCGGCGGCCACAATGAAGGGCAGAAACTGCAGCTGGCGCTTCTGTGGGTGCTGAACCAGTCCGATGGCAGCAAGAGCCTCCTGGACATCGCCGAGATGGCCGGTCTGCCCTTCGATCTGGTCCATCAGGCCGCCGAGGCGCTTCTGAACAACCAGCTGCTGGAAGTCGTTGTAAGGTAGCCGCAGATCTCTTTGTTTCGTTGCGGTCGGTGCCGTAATGTTCAGAATACGCTCCGACTTCTCTATCTCATCGCCGGTCGACATCCCATGAACAGTACCCAGAAGCCGAACGTTCCCGGCATGGTGGAACGCACCTGCTTCGACAAGTCCGCAGCCCTGCGCAAGAAGGTCCACGACACCATTCCCGGTGGCGCACACACCTACGCCAAGGGCGATGACCAGTATCCCGAGCGCTCGCCCGGCTTCATCGAGCGCGGCAAGGGCTGCCACATCTGGGACGTGGACGGCAACGAATTCATCGAATACGGCATGGGCCTGCGCGCCGTCACCCTCGGCCACGCCTATCCGTCCGTCATCGAGGCTGCCTACCGGCAGATGCAGCTGGGCAACAACTTCAACCGCCCCGCCCCCATCGAGCTGGAATGCGCCCAGATGCTGCAGTCGCTGGTGCCCAGCGCCGAGATGGTCAAGTTTGCCAAGGACGGCTCCACGGTGCTGACCGCCGCGCTGAAGCTGGCCCGTGCCTACACCGGCCGTGACCTGGTGGCCATCTGCAGCAACAGCCCCTTCTTCTCGTACAACGACTGGTTCATCGGCACCACCGCCATGGACGGCGGCGTCTCGCGCGTTGAAGTCGAACTCACCGTCAAGTTCAACTACAACGACATCGACAGCCTGCAGAAGCTCTTCGAGCAGTACCCGAACCGTATCGCCATGGTGCTGCTGGAGCCGGCCCGTACCGAAGAGCCCAAGGACGGCTTCCTGCAGAAGGTCATCGACCTGGCGCACCGCAACGGTGCCCTGGTCACGCTGGACGAGACCATCAGCGGCTTCCGCTTCCACCAGGGCGGCGCCCAGACGCTGTATGGCGTCAAGCCCGACATGTCGTGCTTCGGCAAGGCGCTGGCCAACGGCTTCTCGCTGTCGGCACTCACCGGCAAGCGTGAAGTGATGGAACTGGGCGGCCTCTACCACGACAAGGCGCGCGTCTTCCTGCTGTCCACCACCCACGGTGCCGAAGGCCCCAGCCTGGCGGCCGCCATCGAGACCATGCGCATCTACCGTGATGAGCCGGTCATTGAGCACCTCTACCACGTGGGCGAGCGCCTGCGTGCCGGCATCGAGCAGGTCACGGCCGCTCTGGGCGTCAGCGAATACCTGTCGGTGGCCGGCCGGGGATGCAACCTGCTCTATTCCACGCACGACCACGAGCACAAGCCCTCGCAGCCGTTCCGCACCCTGTTCATGCAGGAACTCATCCGCTGGGGCGTGCTGGCACCCAGCTTCATCGTCAGCTACTCGCACAGCGAGGCCGACATCGACTACACCATCGAGGCCTTCAGCCGGGCCGCCAAGGTCTACAAGAAAGCCCTGGAAGCCGGCAGC
>CAUVLK010000059.1:0-9761 GCA_963552635.1 uncultured Lautropia sp.
GCGCATGGTTGATGCCGGTCTTGCCGCCCACCGAGGAATCGACCTGCGCCAGCAGGCTGGTGGGCACCTGCACGAAGTCGATGCCGCGCTGGAAGCTGGCGGCGGCAAAGCCGGCCAGGTCGCCCACCACGCCACCGCCCAGCGCCACGATCAGGCTCTTGCGGTCCAGCCGGGCTTCCAGCATGCGGTCATGGATGGCATCGAGCTGCTGCCAGCACTTGCTGGCCTCGCCGGCCGGCACCACGATGCGCACCACCTGGTGTGCCACCGGGGCCAGCAGTGCCTCGACCTTCGCGCCGTAGATCGGGTCGACGTTGCTGTCGGAGATGACGGCCACCGAGCGGCCACGTGCCAACGCCTGGAAGGCGGGATTCTCGTCCAGCAGGCCGTGGCCGACCTGGATGTCGTAGCTGCGTTCGCCGAGATCGACGGTCAGGATCTGGGGGCTGGACATGGGAATCTCCTCAGGGTTGCGTGTGTGTCGGCGCATCCTCCTGCGCCTGAAGCACCTGCACGATGGTCTCGACGATCTGCTCGATGGGCTGGCGGCTGGTGGTGACGATGTGATCGGCCACTTCCAGATAAAGCGGCTCCCGCTCTGACGTAAGCCGGTGGATGCGTTCGCGCGGGTTGGCGGTGCGCAGAAGCGGTCGGTGGCGGTCGCGGCGCAGCCGCTGCCACAGGTCGGCCGCGGAGGCCTGCAGGTAGACGACCCTGCCGCGCGTTCGCAGCATGTCGCGGTTGGCGGGCGAGAGGATGGCACCACCGCCGGTGGCCAGCACCAGACCGTCGCGGGCGCTCAGTTCGTCCAGCAGCTGGGTCTCGCGGCGGCGAAAGCCTTCTTCGCCCTCCAGCTCGAAGATGGTCGGTATGCTGACCCCCAGCCGTTCTTCCAGCTCACGGTCCGCATCGATGAAGGCACGACCGAGCCGCCGGGCAAGCCGCACCCCGACGGTCGACTTGCCGGCACCCATCATGCCCACGAGGAAAATGGAAAAGGCGGCTTTCATGCCGCCTTAAGTTACCAGAAAGCCGGCCTGCCGTCGGCAGGCCGTTTTCGGGATGACCCGGATCAGCGCTGGGCCAGCGCATCGGTGACGATGCGCGGGGTGAGGAACACCAGCAGCTCGGTCCGGTCGTTGGTCCGCGTGGTGCTGCGGAACAGGTAGCCCAGGACCGGGATGTCGCCCAGCAGAGGCACCTTGTCGGTCCGGTTGCGCTCGAACTGCTCGTAGATGCCGCCGATCACCACCGTGCCGCCGTCTTCCACCAGCACCTGGGTCTTCACGTGGCGGGTGTCGATGGCGTAGCCGGCGTTGGTCAGCTGACCCACCGCGTCACGGCTGACGTCCACATCCAGGATGACGTTGCCTTCAGGCGTGATCTGCGGGGTGACTTCCAGCCGCAGGTTGGCCTTGCGGAACGACACCGAGGTGGCGCCGCTGGAGGTGGCCGACTGGTACGGCAACTCGGTACCCTGCTCGATCACCGCCGGACGCTGGCTGGAAGTCAGCACACGCGGGCTGGAGACCACCTTGCCGCGCTGGTCGGCTTCCAGGGCCGACAGCTCCAGGTTGATGAAGCGCGACAGGCTGGAGCCGAAGAGGCTGATGGCCAGCGAAGCCGGGTTGGTCCCGTTGATGCCGCCCGCCGGGAAGCTGAAGAAGTTGGTGTTGTCCAGCGCCGTGGCCTTGCCCAGACCCAGGACTTCACCCGTACCGTTCTCGCCACCCAGCTGCGAGGACAGGTCGGCCGCACCGGACAGGTTGCCCGAGATGGTGCCGTAGCCGATGCGGTTGCCCAGCGAGGAGCCCGGACCATGGACCGGCACGTTGACCGATTCCGTCTCACCCGTGACCGGGTTGGTGCGGGCCGCGGTACGGTAGATCGTGCTGCGACGGTCGTAGTAACCCAGCTTGGTGCCCAGGTTGCGCGAGAAGCGGTCGTCAGCCTCGACGATGCGCGCCTCGATCAGCACCTGGCGGACCGGGATGTCGATCTGCGCAATCATCTGGCGGACTTCATCCAGACGCGACGGCGTGTCCATCACGAACAGCTTGTTCGAGCGGATGTCGGCCAGCGCGCTGCCGCGCTTGGACAGCACCGACTGCTTCTCGTCGGTGAGCATCTCGCGCAGCTTCTCGGCGGTCTGGTAGTTCAGCGTGAACGTCTCGGTGCGCAGCGGCTCGATCTCGGAGATCTGCTGCTTCGATTCCAGCGCCAGCTTTTCCTTGGTGGCCAGCTCTTCACGCGGCGCGATCATCACGACGTTGCCGTTCTTGCGCATGTCCAGACCGCGCGACTGCATGATGATGTCCAGCGCCTGGTCCCAGGGCACGTCCTTCAGGCGAAGCGTGAGCTTGCCCTGCACGGTGTCGCTGGTGACGATGTTCAGGTTGGTGAAGTCGGCGATGACCTGCAGGAGCGCACGCACGTCGACGTTCTGGAAGTTCAGCGACAGGCGCTCACCACGGTAGCCCGGACGGCTGCCCTGCGTGAGACGGTTCGGATCTTCCTTGACGGGCTTCACTTCCACCACGAACTGCGAGTCGCTCTGGTAGGCGCTGTGCTCCCACAGGCCCTGCGGCTCGATGATCAGGCGGGCGTTGCCATTCTGCTGGACGCTGCGGATGGTCTTGACGGGCGTGCCGAAGTCGGCGACATCCAGCTGGCGGCGCAGGTTGTCCGGCAGGCGCGTGCCCTGGAACTCGACGATCAGGCTCTTGCCCTGCTGACGCACATCGACGCCCGCACCATCATCCGACAGGTTGACGACCACGCGGCCCTCACCATCCTTGCCGCGGCGGAAGTCGATGTCCTTGAGCGAATGCGCATGGCCGACAGCACCACGGGCATCCGCCTTGCCGGCCTGCGCCACCATGGGCAGCTGGCTGCCACGTGCCGCGGGCGAAGTCTCGACGCTTTCCTGACGGTCCAGCGACAGGATCAGGTCATTGCCCTCGATCTCGGACTTGAAGCGCATCGGGCGCGTCATGTTCAGCACGACGCGGGCACGCTCGCCACCCTGCACCACGTTGACGCTCTTGACGTCACCACCGGTCAGCTCGACCAGGCTGCGGCCGATGCGGTTGTCGGTGTCCTTGAAGTCGAGCGCCAGCCGGTGCGGATTGGCCAGGCTGAAGCTGGCCGGCACTTCCGTGAGCGGCATGCCCATGCGGATGCGCACCTGCGTGGTGCTGCCCTGCTGGGCGCCGATGATCGATTCGATGGAGTTGCTGACGGCCCACGCCGGGCTGGCAGCGACGGTGCCGAACCCGACAAGGGCTGCGGCAATGGAGGTTTGGAGAAAGCGCATGGCCGTTTTATTCCCAGGTCGTTGGTTCATGGTTTGGGTTCGTCTTCCAGGGCAAGGGTGGTGTCCTGTTCCACCCAGTCGCCGGTCGCATCCCGCACCAGCTCCTTGATGCCCATCTCGGTTTCGGTAATCTTCACGATGCGGCCGTAGTTCTGACCCACGTAGTTGCCCACGCGTGCCTGATAGACCACGTTGTCGACCGACAGCAGTGCCACGTTGCCGTTGGTCTTGTTCTGCAGGTGCCCGACCAGGCGCACCGTGTCGAGCGGGAAGTTCTCCAGCACTTCACGGCGGCGGTTGCGGTCGGGAGCCAGACCGGATCGGCTGCGATCGGTCAGGTTGGCCATGGCCACGGCCAGCTTGCTGTCGGAGAACGGGTCGTAATCCAGCCGGGCTTCATAGCGGAACGGCACGAAGTTCTTCGGCTCGTCCAGCTTGCCCACGCGGCGCGGCGTGTTGGCACGGGTCTGATCCATCCAGCCCTGCACTTCGTCCAGATCGGCGCTGCAGGCCCCCAGCATCGTGCTCGCCAGCAGGACGGATCCCACCGACATCAGTCTTTTGGTCGTCTTCATTTCTGGCCTCCTACGGACTGTCTGGCAAGCTCATCCTTGTCCAGGTAGCGGAAGGTTTTGGCCGTGGCGCTCATCTCCAGGTTTCCACCGTTGCGATGTTCGATGGTGATGTTGTTGAGCGTCACGATGCGCGGCAGGTTGGCCAGATCGCTGCTGAACGAGGCCAGATCGTGGAACCCTCCCACCACCTTCACGGCGATGGGCAGCTCGGCATAGTGCTTCTTCAGCTCCACCGAACCGGGACGGAAGAGCTGCAGCTGTGCGCCACGGCCCACGCCCGCCTGGTTGATGTCGGAGAGCAGCGCATCCATCTCGGCACGGCTGGGCAGCTGCTTCTCCAGCACGCCCACGTACTGCTCGGCCAGAACCTTCTGCCGGCGCAGGTCGTCCAGGTTCACCGCCTTGGCCACTTTCTGCGTGTACTCGTCCTTCAGGGTCTGTTCCTGGGACTGGGCGGACTCCAGTTCCTCGTTCAGGCCGCTCCAGTAGGCGAACCAGCCACCCACCACGATGGCCGCCACGACGCCCGTCAGCAGCAGTGCCTTCGGCGCGATCGGCCACAGGCCGGGATGGCGACCGTTGAGACCCTCGAACTGCTTGGTCAGGCCACCGAAATCAAGTTCGATGTTCTTCATCAGTTGGCTCCCGCGTTGTTCAGGGCGACCTGAGCATTCCTGGCGGCATCGGACGGCGCCTGGCGCTTGACCACCACATTCAGGCGGAATTCATGCGCGCGCTTGATCTCACCGTCCTTGCCACGAGTGCGAATCTCGTTCTCGCGGATTTCCTCGAGCTGAGGCTTCTCCAGCCAGGCGCTGCGCTCGCTGAGGTTGCGCAGGAGCTCGGCCACCCGTTCATTGGACTGCGCCATGCCCGAGAGCGTGACCTGCATGTCGTGCTGTTCCAGCTTGTTCAGGTAGACACCTTCCGGCGTCATCTTCACCAGCTCGTCGAACAGGTGCACCGGAATGGTGCGATCGCTCTGCAGGTCCTCGACCGCGTTCTGGCGTGCCTTCAGCGAAGCGATGGCGCTTTCCAGGTCCTTGATCTCGGCAATCTGCGTGTCGAGTTTCTGGTTCTCGGAACGGATCAGTTCGTTGCGGGCGTTCTGGTTCTCGATCTGGTGGTTGATGAACATGCCACCCAGGAAGACGATGCCGCCTCCCACGATGGCAGCCACCACCAGCTGGCCGTTGAAGTCGCGTTTGCGACGCTCGCGTTTCTGCTCGCGGTGCGGCAACAGGTTGATGCGGATCATTGGTCGAACCTCCTCATGGCCAGGCCGCAGCTCACCAGGAGTGCCGGGGCATCCAGATTCATCTGCTTCTCGGAAATCGAATCACCGATCTCCATGCCCTGGAACGGGCTGAGAATCTCGGTCGTGACCGATGTCTTCTGCAGCACGGCTTCAGCCAGACCCGGCGTGACGGCAGCACCGCCAGCCAGGAAGATGCGGTCAACGCGCTCGTACGGCGTGGACGAGAAGAAGAACTGAAGCGAGCGCGCCAGTTCGGTGGCCCCTTCTTCCACGAAGGGGTGCAGCAGTTCGGTCGTGTAGTTTTCGGGCAGGTCACCGGTGCGCTTCTTCAGCTCGGCTTCCTCGACCGTCAGCCCGTACAGACGCACGATTTCCTGAGTGAGCTTGCTGCCGCCGAAGGGCTGCTCACGCTCGAAGATGGTCTGGCCGTTGTAGACGACGGACAGGCGCGTGGCGGTCTGGCCGATGTCGAACACCGCCAGGATCAGGCCTTCACCGCCAGCGGGCAGCTGACTGATGATGCTGTCGATGGAGATGCGTGCCGCATAGGGTTCGACATCGATGATCACGGGTTTCAGTCCGGCCAGTTCGGCCACCATTACCCGGTCATCGACCTTTTCCTTGCGCGAGGCTGCCAGCAGCACGTCCACGCTGTCTTCCGAGTTGGCCGAAGGACCCAGCACCTGGAAATCCAGGTTCACCTCGTCGATGGCAAACGGAATGTACTGGCTGGCCTCGGATTCGACCTGCACTTCGTAGTCGTCTTCCTTGAGGTCAGCCGGCAGCGTGATCCGCTTGGTGATGACCGAGGATGACGGCAGTGCCATGGCAACCTGCTTGGTCGACGAACCTGTCTTGCGCAGGGCGCGCAACAGGGCATCGGCCACCGCTTCATGCCGTTCGACGTTGCCGTCAACAACGGCGCCCCGCTCGATCGGCTCGATGGCATAACGTTCCAGACGCATCGGCGCCTGTTTTCCAGGCGAAAGCTCGACGACTTTGACGCTGGACGCGCTGAAATCCACCCCGATCAACGGGGCTGGTCCGCGCGCTAACAATGTTTGAAGGCCAAATCCCACAAAACCACCCGATCTAGAAAAAAATCCCGTCGAAACCGGTCGATGGACCGACTTCCCTTACAATTCCCCAAGTACCGCCTGACAAACAGGGGCTCACTTTAAGAGTTTTTTCGTCGTTTTCATCCCCCTCGCCACACCATCGGTCAAGGCTCGTTACCCTTTAGTCGCTCATGCCGGAAGAGCAGTCGAATTCGGGGGGTGAACGGTCATTCAGGGCACTGCGCGCGGTGTGATCAACGACACGGATGGAAGGCCCTGCCGCCGCGTTGCGGACACGTGCAGACGACATTTCCGGTCGCTGAGGACATCCGCCTGACCCAGGGACAGGCGTGCACGCGCCGGTGGAACAGCCCGTCATGCAGACCGGACGTCGCGTGGTCCGTGCAGGTGCCGGCCATGCCATCCAGGCACGCAGGATGGCCCTGACCAGACGTGGCGAGTTGCAACTTCCGACCGGTGGCGCGCCTGGCCGGATGACCTCCCGGCGGGCATCCTTTATAGTGTCGGGTTGGGAATCTCCCGGCTGCTTGACCGGCAATCTTCTTCGCCGCCGCCGGACAGGGCCTTGACAGGGCGTTCGCCGCGCCGCATCTCCGATGGATGCCCGGCCTGCATGCCCGCCAGCCTCTTTCCGGAACCGACACCCGCTCCCTCTCGATGAATCCATCTGCCACCACGACCCGATCTCCTTCCAGCAGAAACCCCGCCGCCGGCAACGGCGCCGGAACGCGCCAACCCGGCCGGCGACGGCAGAAGACCCCACGCCGTCACCCGGTTCTGCGCTTTCTGGGCTGGACCGTGGCGCTGGGCGGCACGCTGGTGGTGTCGGGGGCGCTGGTGGGCATCGTGGCCTATGAGGTGGCCTCCAGCCGGCTGCCGCCGCTCACCTCGCTCACCGACTACAAGCCCAAGCTGCCAATGCAGGTCTTCTCGGCCGACGGGCTGCTGATCGGCGAGTACGGTTCGGAAAAGCGCACGGTCGTGTCGTACAGCAACTTTCCCGAGAAGATGCGCCAGGCCATCCTGGCAGCCGAGGACGATGACTTCTTCACCCACCACGGCATCGACCTGTTCGGGGTGGGGCGTGCCGTCCTGGCCAACGTGAAGACGGGCGGGCGCGGCCAGGGGGCCAGCACCATCACCATGCAGCTGGCCCGCACCACGTTCCTGAGCCGCGAACGCAGCTTCGTGCGCAAGTTCTACGAGGTGCTGCTCACGCTGCGCATCGAGCAGCAGCTCTCCAAGTCGCAGATCTTCGAGATCTACGCCAACCAGATCTTCCTGGGCCAGCGTTCGTACGGCTTTGCCACGGCGGCCCAGACCTATTTCGGCAAGCCGCTGTCCGAGCTGACCATCGGCCAGATGGCCATGCTGGCCGGGCTGCCCAAGGCACCGGCACGCGACAATCCCATTGCCAATCCCGAGCGGGCCAAGCAGCGTCAGCGCTATGTGCTGTCACGGATGCGCACGCTGGGCTTCATCACCGAGCCGGAATACCAGGCGGCGCTGAATGAGGAGCTGAAGCTGCACACCGACCGCCCCACCTTCCCGCTGCACGCGCAGTGGGCCTCGGAGATGGCACGGGCGCTGGTGGCCGACCAGTTCAAGGAGGACGCCTACACGGGCGGCCTGAAGGTCTACACGACGATACGCGCCAAGGACCAGCGAGCCGCCAATGCGGCGGTTCAGCGAGCCGTGTTCGCCTATGACCGCAAGCAGGGCTATCGCGGGCCGGAGTCGATGGTGGACCTGAAGACGGCCGACGAGCTGGAGCGCGAGGAGCGCATCGAGGAGGCCGTGGCCCAGGCCGGCGACGTGGGCAAGCTGCTGTCGGCGGTGGTGCTCAAGGTCACGCCGCAGGCGGTGACGGTCTCGCGCGGGCGGGGCGTCAGCTTCGACATCAGCGGTCAGGGCCTGGCCTTCGTGAACGCCTGGCTGAACCCGAAGGCACCCGCCAACCGCCAGCTGCGCCCGGGTGCCGTGGTGCGCATCACCGAAGGGCAGCATGGCTGGGAGATCACCCAGGCCCCCGAGGTGGAAGCGGCCATGATCACCATCGACACGCACGATGGGGCGATCCGCGCGATGGTGGGCGGCTACGATTTCAGCCGCAGCAAGTTCAACCGCGCCACGCAGTCCATTCGCCAGCCGGGCTCGGTGCTCAAGCCGTTCATCTATTCGGCCGCGCTGGAAAAGGGGTTCATGACCAGCACGGTGGTCAACGACGCACCCATCATCCTGGACCCGGCCACGACGGGCAACCAGCTCTGGGAACCGAAGAACTATGGCGGCGGCTATGACGGCCCGATGACGCTGCGCAATGCGCTGGCGCGCTCGAAGAACATGGTCTCGATCCGGATCCTGCAGGATATCGGTGTGGACTATGCGCAGGACTACCTGGGCCGCTTCGGCATCCGCCCCGAGCGCAACCCGGCCTACCTGACCATGGCGCTGGGTGCGGGCAGCGTGACGCCCATGCAGATTGCCACCGGCATGGCCACCTTCGCCAACGGCGGCTACCGGCTGGAGCCCTATCTCATCGATCGCATCACCGACACCACCGGGCGCGAGGTGGCCAAGGCCAACCCGGTGCAGTCCGGCGACGAGAACGCGCTGATCATTGACCCGCGCAATGCCTTCCTGATGGACAGCATGCTGAAGACGGTGGCGCAGTCGGGCACCGCGGCGCGCGTGACGAAGGAACTGAAGCGCAAGGATCTGGCCGGCAAGACCGGTACCACCAACGATTCACGCGATGCGTGGTTTGCCGGCTATGCCACGGGCGTGGCGGGCGTGGCCTGGCTGGGCTACGACCGGCCGCGTTCGCTGGGCGAGCGCGAGACCGGTGGCGGTCTGGCGCTGCCCATCTGGATCGACTACCTGAAGGAAGTGCTGCCGGAGGTGCCGCAGAAGGAGCGCCCCGTGCCGCACGGCGTGGTGCAGGTCAACGGCGAATACTATCTGGACGAGGCACAGCCCAGCAGTCCGGGCGTGAAGCGCGCGCTGGGCATTGCGGAGGACGGCCTGTCCTCCGACGTGAAGGATCTGAAGGACGCCCAGCAGACCAAGGACCAGATCTTCTGAGCGTTGATCGGTCAGTCCGTGAAACGGATGGCCGACAGATCGATCGGCTGGCCGGCGTGAAAACCGATCTCGTCGGCCACCAGATCCAGCAGCTCGCGGCCGCTGCGGGTGTCGATCCAGCCCTGCTCGCCGGGCCGGAAGTGGAACCCGCCCCGTTTGGAAGCCACCCAGACCTCACCGGCCGCCTCGTGGCTGTTGATGACCATCTGCGACCGGTCCTCGAATTCGAGGGTGATGACATTGCCGGCACGGGTCACTTCCAGATCCATGTCGGCCGCTTCGGCCGCCGTCTCGATACCTTCGGTGAGAGCGTCCAGGACGACGTCCACCCGTTGCGAAAAGCTGTTTCCGCTCATGCTAGAGTTCTGTTCCCTGTTGTGACCGGGCCCGCCATTGTCAGGCCCGGCGTGGATGAGCCCCGGCTCGGAATACGTCGAGATCAATGGTGC
>CAUVLK010000060.1:0-9721 GCA_963552635.1 uncultured Lautropia sp.
CAGCCCCAGCGCGGAGATGAGCAGGAACAGGCAGCCCGACAGGAACACGGCGCCCAGCGCCGCCTGCCAGCTGTAGCCCATGGAGCCCACCACGGTGTAGGCGAAGTAGGCGTTGAGGCCCATGCCCGGGGCAACCGCGATGGGGTAGTTGGCATAGAGCGCCATGACGATCGTGCCCAGCGCCGCCACCACGCAGGTGGCCACGAACACCGCGCCCTTGGGCATGCCGGTGCTGCCCAGGATGGTCGGGTTGACGAACAGGATGTAGGCCATCGTCAGGAAGGTGGTGACGCCAGCCAGGATCTCGGTCTTGACCGAGGTGCCGTGTTCGTTCAGCTTGAAGGTTCTATCTAGAAGAGTGGGCATGGGGGCTCCATCGCGGACGATGGCCTGAACGGCGCATGCCGGCTGGCCCGAACGCTGCGGATCGATGACCCGATAACGGTCCCTGGCGCTTGCCGGCAGGCAGAAGGTAAAGGACAGGAAGGAGGAAGGCGCGGGCCACGCAGCGCAGTCCGCAGCAGCCGGAAAGATAGCCGAAAAAACCACGTTCGTGGCGGCAGGCCCTGGACGCACACAGGCCGGCACAAGGCCGGCCTGACTTGGCGAGCGACCGCTGCATTCACACCCCGATCAGCCGGCTGCCGCCCCGAAGAAGGCGACCGGCAGGGGCGGCAGCAACGGTCAGCTGTCGATCACTCCGGCTTCGGCACGGCCAGCGGCGTTTCGCGCACCGTGGTCTTGCGACCGTCCTGGATGGTCTCGACGCGCTTGAGCGCTGCGTCCACCTTGGCCTTGCTGTCGAGCAGCGTGTAGGTGATCTGGAACTCGCGGCTTTCCTTCGGCCCGATGGTGGGCACCAGCTTCAGGTCACGCTGGTACTTGCGGTTGTACGAGAAGCTGGTTCCCGGCTCCAGACCCGTCACATAGCCCTGCTTCTCGGTGTCGGTGTTCTTCCAGAGCGAGAACGCAGGCAGCTGGTTGACGTTGAAGGCCAGGCTCACGCCCAGCTGGCCGGCGGCGTTGTGCAGCACGGCCAGCGTGTTGCCGTCCGCGTCGCCATACGGGAAGACGTTGTAGACGGTCTCGTCATAGCCGCTGGTGGGGCCGCGATAGGTCTGCCAGGTGGCCAGATCCTGCCTGGCGTAGTCGTTGAAGGGCGAAACCTCACGCACCGGCGCAGCGAACTTCGCGTCCTTTTCCAGCAGCGGGGCGCCGAAGTTGCTGTGATAGAGCGCCTGGTACTCCTTCGGATAGTCGCCCTGGTTGGTGAGCCTGTCATGCACGGTGAAGGCGGTGGCGCCCGGCACGGTGTTCAGCTCGGTCTCGATCACGTAATCGACCTTCTTGAAGGCCTGCTCGCGCAGCAGCCCCTTCAGGCGGATGGTGTAGGGCGGCTTCTCGTCGACGCTCAGCACCACCTTCGAGGCCGGAATGTTGGCGGCCAGGCCATGCAGCGTCAGCAGCGTGCCGTCGGTGTCCTTGCCCGGGTGGCCCACCCATTCATAACCGCAGCGGGTGACCAGCTCGTTGAAGCCCTCCAGCCAGCCCAAGCCATTGCGGCCCGTCAGCTCGATGAAGGACGGGTTGACCACTTCCTTCACCGGAGAATGCCAGCCCAGCCGCACGTCACCGGCCACGGCCTGCAGCACGTTCATGCCGCGGGTGGGCACGACAGTGATCTTCATGGCGCCGGTGTCGATCTCGACCAGCATGACGCCTTCCTGCCGTCCACCATGCAGCGTCTTCGTGGTGACGGAGAAGGGCTTGGCGCTCTTCACCCCCAGCGACTTGCTGGTGATGGTCTGATTGGCAGGCGCCTTGCCGGCATCCAACAGGACATGATCCCGGGCAAGAGCGGGGCTGGCGGCCAGCATGGCACCCACACCCAGAGCGACGGCAGAGATCTTCATAGAGTTTGACTCCTCGATCGACACAGGAACCGGCCCGAACACGCCAAGCCGGACAGAAACTGTTACTTTAGTTTAATTCCCGTCCTGGTACCACGGAAAGCCGACCCTACGCCTCGTCTGCCTTTTCGGGCTCGAACCACTGCACGCGACCATGGCCGGCATCGTCCAGCCAGGCGCGGAACGCCTCGACCTGCGGCTCGGGCAACTGCAGCTGCACGCTGACATCAGCCGCATGCGCCACATCCAGCAGCACGCCCTCGCGGGCGGCAAGTTCGCGCCGCAGCGCACCTTCCAGCTCGTAGCCCACCCGGCAGCCCAGCACCACCTGGCGGATGATGGGCACCCGCTCGGCCTGTTGCAGCGCCGTGGCCACCGTGTCGGTGTAGGCCCGAACCAGCCCCCCGGCGCCCAGCTTGATGCCGCCGAAGTAGCGCACCACGGTGGCCAGCACACCTTCCAGCTGCTGGTGACGCAGCACGTCCAGCATGGGCCGGCCCGCGGTGCCGCTGGGCTCGCCGTCATCGACCGCGGCCGACTGCCCACCGGCCAGCAGGGCCCAGCAGACATGGACGGCACCGGGATGCAGCGCCTTCAGGCGTGCCACTTCCGCATAGGCCTCGGCCCGTCCGCTCACCGGCATCACCCGTCCCAGGAAACGGCTCTTCTTGATCAGCAGTTCCGATTCCACCGGCCCGGCCAGCGTTGCCCACTCCATCGTCCCTTCCCCCGGAACTCTGTCCGACAAGTTTACGCATTCATACAAATAGCAACCAACACGCCCCATTCGCAAAAGAACATCCATGCTTTGCCGTCATTGATCGGCCTGGACACGCTACGATTGCCGGATCCGTCATCCTACACTGGACATACCCATGCGCCTTCTGACTCCGCTTGCTCTTGCCCTGTCGATGGCCGGCCTGCTGGCCGGCTGTGCCAGCACCGGTATCGACTCCGACGACCCCCACGCACCGATGCACGAGGGCCGCGAGCCCGCCCAGATGCCCGGCACGGCGAGCAATTCGGAGATGGACGCCGCGCCCGGCAAGTCGGAAACCGTGCGCGGTGACGGCAAACCCGACTGGGCTGCCGTCTACGAGACCCCGGCCGGCACTCGCTACCGCGAACAGCAGCTCATCTATGTGGACCGCCACAGCCTGCGTGAGCACAAGCTGGACAAGCTCACCTACTTCACGGCCACCACCCGCGAGGTGCGGCCGGCCTTCAGCGGCGCCCGCATCCAGGAGCTGGCCGTGCTGTGCGAAGGCGCGCCCATCGCGCCCGCCACCTCGCTGCGCGGTGAAGGCAGCGAGAACAGCGACGGCAGCTACCGCATCAAGCGCGCCAAGGACCCCATCAGCTCGCTGTCGCAGTTCTCCACCCAGCGCATTCCCATCGACGCCCGGGTGCCCAGCACCTTCGTGGTGAGGGCGATCTGCATGCTGGGCACCGACCCGCACCGCTGATCTCTCCCTGAGCGGGCCTGCACGGCAGGGGCTCACGTCCCGCCGTGCATCGGCGCGTGTCGCACGGGTGATCCGCATCCCCCCGACACGCTCTATACTTCGAGCGGGATCCGGTTCGGCCCGGTCCGTGCCCGGTACCCGCCCTCGTACTTCATGGAGACATCATGCCCAACTCGGCTGCCGAAGCCCCGCTGAACAACCCGTCCCTGTTCCCGCAGGGCACCCACAAGTCGCTGCTCACCGTGGCGGCGGCTGCCCTCATCTCGTGGGCGGTGTACTCGGTGCTTCCCTACGACATCCCCGCCAACAAGGGTCTGGCCATCCTGATGTTCGTGGCCATCCTGTGGTTCACCGAGGCGCTGCACATCACCGTCACCGCGCTCATCGTGCCGGTGCTGGCCGCCGTCAGCGGCGTGCCGGGCATGGGCACCAAACAGGCCCTGGCCGGTTTTGCCGACCCGATCATCTACATCTTCTTCGGCGGCTTCGCCCTGGCCACCGCACTGCACGTCCAGAAGCTCGACCGCAAGATTGCCCTGTGGCTGATCTCGCTATCGCGCGGCAACATGCTGGTGTCGGTGCTGGCACTCTTTGCCGTCACCGCCTTCCTGTCGATGTGGATCAGCAACACCGCCACCACGGCCATGATGCTGCCGCTGGCCATGGGCATGATGTCGCACCTGGACCCCGAAAAGGATCGCAAGACCTTCGTCTTCGTGCTGCTGGGCATCGCCTACGCATCCAGCGTGGGTGGTCTGGGCTCGCTGGTGGGCTCGCCCCCCAACGCCATCGCCGCCAAGGCACTGGGCCTGGATTTCCGCGGCTGGATGAACTATGGCCTGCCCATGATGCTGGCCCTGATGCCGCTGGTGCTCTTCTCGATGTACGTGGTGCTGCGCCCCGACTTCAGCCGCAAGGTGGATATCGGCGACAGCGAGCCGATTCCCTGGAACCTGCCGCGTCTTCTCACGCTGCTGGTGTTCATCGTCACGGCCATTGCCTGGATCCTGGGCGCCCAGATCAAGACCAGCTTCGGCATCGACAGCCCCGACACCGTGGTGGCACTGGCCGCTGCCGTCACCGTGGTGGTGCTGGGCCTGGTCACCTGGCGTGACGTGGCGGCCAACACCGACTGGGGCGTGCTGCTGCTGTTCGGCGGCGGCATCGCGCTCAGCAGCCTGCTCGACAAGTCCGGCGCCTCGCTGGCCCTGGGTCAGGCCCTGGCCTCGCAGTTCGTCACCACGCACCCGTTCATCGTCATCCTGGCGGTGGCCGCGTTCATCATCATGCTGACCGAGTTCACCAGCAACACGGCCTCGGCCGCCCTGCTGGTGCCCGTGTTTGCCAGCATCGCCACCCAGCTCAACCTGCCCAAGGAAGCGCTGGTGATGGTGATCGGCATCGGTGCCTCCTGCGCCTTCATGCTGCCGGTGGCCACGCCGCCCAACGCCATCGTGTTCGGCACGGGCCTCATCAAGCAGCGCGAGATGATGCAGGTGGGCATGCTGCTCAACGTGCTGTGCATCATCCTGGTCACGCTGTGGGCCTACTTCTTCCTGGTCTGAGGCCCTGAAGGGCGCCCGGCCATCCGACCGGCGCCCGAACCGGCGGCAGCCGTCGCGCCGCCCCTTGTCTGACGCGCTCAGTGATGGCGTGGCCGCGGCACCACGTCCACGACCTCATCATCGTCGTCCTCGTCATCGGCCTCTTCGTCGTCGTCGATGCCGGCCAGTGCCGCCTCGGCTTCATCCAGCGCCGTGAAGCTCACCGTGCCCTCTTCCGGGCGCGACTCGGCCAGCGCCTCCACTCGCGCCACGAATTCCTGCTGGTCGATGTCCCCATCGATGTACAGCTCACGCAGCGACCGGTATTCCGGGTCAGCCAGCAGGTCCACGCCCTGCTGCTCCATCTCGGCTTCGGCCTCCAGAAAGGCCTGAAGCTCCTTCAGGTAGCGGGCATCCATGCCACCGGCAGGCCGCGCTTTCCGGCTGCGTGCCTTTCCGGCACCGGTCTCGTTCCCCGTGGCCGGATCAGCTTCGTGCGCCTCGTCATCGGCCGGTGCTGCGTCGTTCATCTCACTCATCTTCGTCATTCCCCAGGTTGCTCCCCATCCAGCAGCACATAGCTCACATCGCGGAAGACGCCCACGCGCCCCCATTCCTCGATCTCCTGGCGCAGCGACTGGTCGGTGAGCGGATGCTGCTCGGCCCAGGCGGCCGGCAAGGCGATCACCCAGCCTGCCTCGGGCCCGCCTGGCAGCGCACGAATGGTGATGGGCGTTTCCCGGCCATCGCGCCGGCGCTGCAGGATGACGGCCAGCCGCAGACACAGGATCTGCTGCCATTGCGTCATGGTGGGCTCCAGCGCACGCACCTTCTTGAGCCCGCCGCTCTGGGCCAGCACGAACAGCGACAGCTCCTGCTGCTCCATGGCCGAGAAGCCCGGCAGGTCCGCATTGGCCAGGATGTAGGCCCCGTGCCGATGCGCGTTGTCGTGGGCAATGAAGGAACCGATCTCGCGGATGCGGGCCGCCCAGATCAGGCTCTCGGGCTTGCATCCCGACGGGGTGGGTCGTCCGTAGCCCGGCACGCCAGCCTCCTGCCCTGAAGAGGCCGGATCGGCCCCCGCCTGCGCGGCGACAGCCTGCCCCGCATCCGGGGCCGCCCCGTCCTGTCGCGAAGCCTTCAGCTCGCGCAGCAGTTGGCAGGCCACGTCAGCCACCTGGCGGCCGTGCTGATCGTCCATCCGGTAGCGTTCCACCAGATGGCTGATGGTGATCTCGCGCTGGTCGGCGCCCAGCTCGCGGCCCAGCAGGTCGTAGAGGATGCCCTCGCGCAGAGCCGAGTCGCAGTAGCCCATCGCCTCGATGCCGAACTCGTCGAACACCGACTGCATGGCAGCCAGGCCACCGGCGATGACCGGCTGCCGGTCGGCGCGCAGCCCCGGCAGATCGGCCAGCGCATCCACGTGGCCGGCCGCCACGCACAGGTCCTCCAGCAGCGAGAGCCCTTCGCGGGTGATGGCCGTATGGCCGAAATTGGCGTTGACCAGCGCCAGCAGCGCCTTGGCCGTGCCCGACGTGCCTACCGCGTACTGCCAGCCCAGCCGCTTGAAACCGTGCACATGCGCCGCCAGCAGCTCGCCGCAGTGCAGCCGTGCCTTGCGCATGGCCGCCCGGGTGATCTTGCCGCTGCTGAAGAACTGCTGCGTGAGCGCCACGCAGCCAATCTGCAACGACTCACGCCGCCGGGGCTGTTCGTCCACCCCGATGATGCACTCGGTGGAACCGCCGCCGATGTCCACCACCAGCCGCAGCTGATGATCGAGCGGCAGGCTGTGGGCTGCCCCCAGGTAGATGAGGCGTGCTTCCTCGCGCCCGGCCACCACCTCGATGGGGCGCCCCAGCACCGCGCTGGCTTCCTTCAGGAAGGAGCCGATGTTGTGCGCCACCCGGAAGGTGTTGGTGGCCACCGCCCGGAAGGCCTCCAGCTCCAGGCCCTCCAGCCGCTCGGCAAAGCGCCCCAGCGCCTGAAGCGCCCGCTGGCGCGCCTCTTCGGACAGCTCGAACTGCCGGTCCAGCCCGGCGCCCAGCCGGACCGCTTCCTTGATCTGGTCGAGGATGCGCAGCTGGGGACCGGCCGAGGACTGGTCGATCTCGGCCAGCAGCAGCCGGAAACTGTTGGAACCCAGGTCAACGGCAGCCAGCGGCCGTCGCGGCAGGGAATCGCTCATCGAATCATCTCGGGATTGGATCGTTCGGCATTCTGCAACAAAACGGCTACACAGGACACCCAAGCCCGACATCATCCTGATGTTTCCCCGCCCGACGCAACAGCCTGAAAAGGCGACCTCCAGACCACAGTCCGGGGTCAGCATCCGCCAAGCCGGCAGGCGGCTGGGCTAAACTGGCAGCAATCCCCGAGGACCCCGCGTGAACGACACCGCCCCCCCCACCCTGCCCCCGCCACTGGACCGCGAGCAGGGCATCATCGCCTTCAACCGCCGCGTGCTGGCGCTGGCCGAATCCCCCAACGCCCCGCTGCTGGAACGGCTGCGCTACATCACCATCGTCTCCAGCAACCTCGACGAGCTGTTCGAGATCCGCGTGGCCGAGCTGAAGGAAATCGCCCGAAGCAACACCCCGCTGGCGGCCACGGCACGCACCAGCATTGCCACGCTGGCCGTCAGTGCGCGCGAGCTGGTCGAGCGCCAGTACCAGGTGCTGCGCGGCGACATCCTGCCCGCCCTGGAAGCCGAGGGCGTGAAGATCTTCTTCCCTGCCCAGTGGGACGACGCCCTGCGCAACTGGGCCTATCAGGTCTTCATGAGCGAGATCGAGCCGCTGCTCACCCCCATCGCCCTGGACCCGGCCCATCCATTCCCGCGCATCTCCAGCAAGACGCTCAACTTCGCCGTCGAGCTGGACGGGCGTGACGCCTTCGGCCGCCGCCCGGGCCTGGCCATCGTGCAGGCGCCGCGCGTGCTGCCCATCGCCTTCAAGGTGCCTCCCGAAGTGGCGGGCGTGCCGCACGGCATCGTGCTGCTGTCGTCCATCATCAAGGGCTTCATGAGCGAGCTGTTCCCCGGACTCACCGTCTGCACGCAGTGCTCGTTCCGCCTCACCCGCAACAGCGACCTGTTCGTGGACGAGGAAGAAATGACCAACCTGCGCAGCGCCCTCAGCGACGAGCTGGGCCAGCGCCCCTGGGGCCATGGCGTACGGCTGGAAATGACCGCCGACATCAGCCCCGAAGTGGCGGAGCGCCTGCGCAAGGAATTCGACCTGAACGAAGAGGACTGCTACCGGGTTCACGGCTCGGTCAACCTGGGGCGCTATGCCAAGATCATCGAGCTGGTCGAGCGCCCCGATCTGCTCTTCCCGCCGTTCACGCCCAGCCAGCCTGCTGCCTTGCAGAAGGACGACCTGTTCAGCGTCATCGCCGCCGGCGACGTGCTGCTGCACCACCCCTACGAATCCTTCAATCCGGTGAAGGACTTCCTGCGCAGCGCCGCACGCGATCCGCAGGTGGTGTCCATCAAGCAGACCATCTACCGCACCGGCGCCGATTCGGTGCTGATGGAATCGCTGATGGAAGCCGCCCGCGCCGGCAAGGAAGTCACCGTTGTGCTGGAGCTGATGGCCCGCTTCGACGAAGAGACCAACATCAACTGGGCCGCCAAGCTGGAAGAAGTGGGCGTGCACGTGGTCTATGGCGTGGTGGGTCACAAGACCCACGCCAAGCTGGCCCTGGTGCTGCGACGCGAGGCCGAAGGGCTGCGACGCTATGCCCACCTGGGCACCGGCAACTACCACCCGCGCACGGCGCGCCTGTATGAGGACTTCGGGCTCTTCACCGCCGACGAGGAAATCTGCGCCGACGTTCACGAGGTCTTTCGCCGCCTGACCGGCCTGGGTACCGCCGGCGGCCTGAAGGCGCTGCTGCAGGCCCCCTTCCGGCTACATGGCACGCTGCTTCAGGCCATCCAGCGCGAGACCGAAGCCGCCCAGGCCGGCCGCAAGGCACGCATCATCGCCAAGCTGAATGCGCTGCTGGAAGAGCGCATCATCGAGGCCCTGTATGAAGCCAGCTGCGCCGGCGTGCAGATCGACCTGATCGTGCGCGGCGTCTGCGCATTGCGCCCCGGCATTCCCGGGCTGTCCGAGAACATCCGCGTCACTTCGGTGGTGGGGCGCTTCCTGGAGCACAGCCGCATCTACTACTTCTGGGCAGACGGCAAGGAGAAACTCTGGCTGGCCTCGGCCGACTGGATGGAACGCAACTTCTTCCGCCGCGTCGAAGTGGCCTTCCCGCTGAAGGACGCCACCCTCAAGCGCCGCGTCATCGAGGAAGGACTGCTGAACTACCTGCAGCCCGACACGGCCGCCTGGAAGATGGACAGCAACGGCGACTACCACGTGGGGGGCGAGCTGCTCTCGCCCGAGCACGATGCCCAACAACGGCTGCTGCGAAAGATCACCGCCCAGGGAAGCTGAAGGCCTCCGATCGGAAAGCGCCCATCCCGTCGGGCGCAGTCCCGACGGGCGCAGGGCATCCCGACAGGTGTCTCCCACCCCAACGACCCGCGGCAGACGGCGCCCTGCTGTCTCCCAGCCCCATGACCGGCGGCAGCCGGCGCCCTCCTCCGGGTCTTCCCCAGTGAAGGGGGCGTCCCGGATATTGGATAGCATAGAAGGCTGCCCCATCGTTCGCTGAACGGACGAACACCCCAGGAGACACCATGAAGCTCAAGGACCCGAGCCTGCTGCAGACCCGCTGCCTGATCGATGGTCAGTGGCTGGATGCCGACAGCGGCAAGACCATCGCCGTCACCAACCCGGCCACC